>JBNKOV010000294.1:0-6550 GCA_050294955.1 Holophagae bacterium | reverse complement strand
TTTGCAAGGGGGAGTCCAGGTTTATTGGCATTACCGCTTCGTCGGGCATGGGCAAATCCGAATTCGCTAATGAACTGCATGAGCCAATTGCGCGTGCTCGGGGATATTTTATTGGCGGGAAATACGATCAGGGCAGGCAGAAGGCCCCATTTCTGGGTTTGGTGATTGCGTTTCAGGATCTCATTCGTCAAATTCTCTCTGAGAGTTCCAAGGAAGTTGAGAACTGGCGAGACCGGATATTAAAGGCGTTGGGCGCCAATGCTCAAGTTCTCATTGATGTGGTGCCAGATTTGGAAATGGTCATTGGCAAGCAGCCCGCAGTCCCGGTTTTGGGGACCGCTGAAGCCCAGAACCGGTTCCAAATGACCTTGAGAAATTTCGTTTCCGTGATTGCTCAAAAAGAGCATCCGCTGGCGATTTTCATGGACGATCTCCAGTGGGCTGGAGAAACCTCTCTCAATCTTTTGCATCAACTGTTGGTTGATGAAGAGATTAAATACTTGTTTGTGATTGCGGCTTTCCGGAAAGATTTTCTGGGTCCGGACAGCCCCCTATCTCGATTTTTGGCCAATCTCAAGAATGTGGGTCTAGCAGATGATCCCATTGAATTAAAGCCATTGGATGAATTTGATGTTCTAAGTCTGCTTCGTGATATTTTGGGTTGTGAGCCTACCAACGCCAAAAGGTTTGCCCAGCTTATTCTAGAACGAACCGGGGGCAAGCCTTTCGATATTTCTATTTTCCTCAAGTCGCTATACCATGAAGGTTTACTGCATTTTGACGTTCGAGAGGGGGCTTGGCATTGGGATTCAGAAACCATTAAAACCCACAGAGCGGCAAAAAGCGATGTGGTTGATCTCATGTCGGAACGTCTTTTGAGGCTTCCTGCGGACACCCAATCGGTTCTGAAAATTGCCGCCTGTATAGGTCATCAGTTCAGCTTGCAATTGCTGGCCACTGCCTGTCAGAAATCTCAAGCGCAGACGGCGTCTGATTTGAAACCGGCTGTTGTCGATGAATTGATTACGCCGCTTGGCGACGCCTATCGGCTGCTTGAGGTTTATGATCCCAGCGAGCTGGACGCTGTTGAAGGGCAGTTGGAGATAACTTTTAAATTTCAACATAATCGGGTCCATCAAACCGCTTACGCTCTGATGGACGAAGATCAAAGCATGGAGACCCATCTCCGGGTTGGCCAGCGTCTTTTAAAAGATGGGGATGTTCTCGAAGGGGATATCTTCAAGGTTGTGAACCAGCTAAACTATGGTCGCCATTTCATTGAGGGAAGAGACGAAAAGGTTCAGTTGGCTGGGCTGAACCTGAAAGCCGGGCAAAAAGCTAAAGACTCTATTGCCTGGTCTCATGCCCATGAATATTTTAAGATAGCTCTACATCTGCTGCCCGACAACGCACTTTATGAGGATTATCAGCTTTGGCTGAAAATTCACATGGAACTGGCTGAAGCGGAATGCTTTAACCAGAATCTGAAAGAGGGGGAGCGCCTTCTCAAGATTCTGCTGGACAACGCAGACCAGAAGGACCGTATTAAGATTTACCTTGAACGCGTGCTTATTTTTAATAACATCAGTCGTTTGAAAGACGCGGTTCGAGTTGGAGTGGAGGGATTGCGGCTCTTCGGCCTTGAAGCGCCAGAAGATGAGTCCGAGCTGAAATTGTTGGCTCAAAAAAAGTTAGATTCTGTCAGAGCCTGGCTGAACTCCCATGATCCCCGGGAAATACTATCGCTTCCCCCCGCCTCCGACGATACACGGGGGCTTATGCAATTGCTCATGTTCCTTACGCCGCCTGCCTTCAACACCAATCAGGATCTTTTCCGACTGATCGCCATGTTGCAGATTGAGCTTACTCTAGAAAACGGCAATACCAGCGATGCGCCTCACGCCTTCGCTGTTTTGGGGATCCTGCTCGGCGGCTTGGATGAGCATCTTAAGGGCTATGAAATGGGTCAGCTCGCCTTAAAACTGAACAAGATCTACCCGGACCCGGTAATCAAATACAAACTGGATTTTATCGGCTGCAATATGCTGAATCACTGGGCTTGCCCGCTCAAAGAGGACCTTCCCATTTTAGAGAGCGTTTATCGGGAAGCCCTCAACCATGGCGATCTCGTCTACGCCAATTACGCCATTCTGGTTAACTATCAGCATCGTTGGGTTTTGGATGAACCGCTCCTCAAAATCCTCAACGAATGTGAAAAGCAGATCTTGTTCGCCAGGCGGACCAAAAACGTGGCGGTCTTAGAGTCGCAGCAATACTTTAGCCACGCCATATTAAATCTCAGGGGACTTACCAGAAAATCCGATTCTCTTGAGACGGAGGAGTTTAGCGAAAAACTTTGTGAAAGGAACCTGCTGAACGCGTCCTATTTCACTGGAGTGAATGTATTTAAGATTGTCAAAATGCAGGTTTTGTATATTCGTGGTCACTATAAAAAGGCCTATGAAATGGCGGTTCAGGCTGAAGAAATGATTCGCTTTTCCCAAAACACCCTCATGATGACGGTTCACTATTTCTTTTATCCTCTTACGTTAGCTGCTATTTACAAGGATGCCTCTGAGGAAGAAAAGGTGCGTCATATGGCGGATATGGAACGGCATCGCGAGCTTTATCGCAAATGGGCGGACAATTGTCCGGAGAATTTCCTGCATAAATACCATATGATTTCCGGTGAAATCGAACGACTTAAGGGTAATAAGTTTGAAGCGGCTCGCCATTTCAACGAAGCTGTGCAGGGAGCAGCCGAACAAGAATTGCCTATGAATGAGGGACTGGCCCATGAACTGGCGTTGCGGTTTTATCGAAAGGAAGGCTTAAGTCCTTATGTTGAGCATCATTTAAAGGCAGCATTGCACTGCTATAATTTGTGGGGCGCTACGGCCCGAGCCGCTGATTTGGAATCGCGGTATTCCCGATTCATGGGAGCCGTTCATTCCGGGGGCAGGGGAGTGGGCGCATCTGAGCCCAGGGATGTGTATTCCCAGGCTTTGGACATGACCACCCTCATGAAATCCGCCCAGACCATTTCAGGTGAATTTCGGGTTAACAAATTAATCGAAAAGCTAATGAGGCTGGTGTTGGAAAACGCTGGGGCTCAACGGGGGTTCCTTCTCCAGCAACGGGAAGGGCGGCTTTTTGTGCAGGCCCGAGGCAGTGTGGAGACGGATGGGATAGAGCTTTTTGAAGACAGCCCCATGGAAAATTTTTCAGATCTATCCAAGTCCCTTATTCGGTTTACGTTTCGAACCAAGGCTGATCTGGTGATCGATGATGTTTCCAAAGATAAGCAGTTTCGCGGAGATGCCTATCTCTCTGGTTCCGGAGTGAAAGCGGTATTATGCGTTCCTATGATGCGGCAGACTGAGCTGGTGGGCGCAGTATACCTGGAGAACCACCTCGCGGCTGGCGCTTTTTCCGGAGAGCGGGTAGAGATGTTGCGACTGCTCGCGCCTCAAATCGCCATTTCCCTTGAAAACGCCCGATATGTATCGGAGATGCGAGAATTAAACGATGCATTGCAGGGAGAGATTGTGGTGCGGAAAAAGGCGGAGATCGCCCTGAAGAAAGCCCAGCGGATCGCTCTCTCCAACGCCCATAAGGCCGCCAAGGCGGAATTCGCCAATTCGGTTCTGCACAATATTAATAACGTGCTCAACAGCGTGGGGCTGAGCAGTGAGGTGATTTACAACGCCAACAAGAATTCTAAAATCCATCAGTTGGCCAAGCTCTCGGAACTCATAAACAAAAATGCGGGCCAATTAGACGGTTTCTTTTCGAAACATCCCAAGGGCAAGCTGGTTCCGAGTTATTTGAAGCAATTATGCCAGGTGCTAACTCATGAACATCGCACCATTGAAGAAGAATCCGAGGATTTAAGCAAGAACCTCTCCTTGATGCGAGACATTATCGAAAAACAGCAGGCTGATGCAAAAGGCGTAATGAAGGCCCAAACTACCGATCTTCTCTTGTTGGTGGAAGACGCGCTTAAAATCCAGAATGAGGGGTTGGTTCGTCATAAAATTAAAGTGGTGAAGGCGTTCCAAACCGAAGACCCGGTGAAGGCCGACAAGACTCAAGTCTCCCACATCCTTATCAACTTGGTCAAAAATGCGATTGAAGCCATGGGCTTTGCTCAGGAACGAATCCTAACCCTGAAAACCCATGAGGAGGGGAAGGATATTTGTCTTTCCGTCTGTGATACCGGTCAGGGCATCGACCGAAAAGATCTGCGAAAAATGTTCTCTCATGGGTTCACCACAAAAAAAGACGGTCATGGGTTTGGCCTCCATTACTGCGCCAAAGCCATGAAAGAAATGGGTGGCTCTATTAGAGTTGTTAGCGAAGGATTGGGTCAGGGGGCCTGTTTTATTCTTCGCTTCCAAAAAGACCTTTAGTGCGGTTTAAGGTCTCCCAATCCTTGTTTTCGGGTTGGGAGACCCTTTCTTTATGGGTTGGCGTTGCGGTCAGGTTCTATCCGTTTAAAGGCTTCCTCCAGGATGGCGTCCACCATATCGGTGTAACTCCAGCCACGGATGGACGCCATTTTTGCGAGATGTCCATCCCAACACCAGCCGGGGTTTGGGTTCACTTCAAGAAGGTGGGGTTTTCCCGCGTCGTCCATGCGCCAGTCAAAGCGAGCGTAATCCCGACAGCCGAGTCTTTCGAACAGGCTAATGCTGGCCGATGACAGGAATGCCTCTTGGGACTCCGTAATCTGAGCTTTAATAGAGCGGACATCCGCATAGGGGGAATGGGGTTCCCATTTTGCTTCATATCCACAAATTTGCGGCAGGTGATCGGGCAATAGGGAGTAATCCTCCTCGATGATGGGAAGCACCGTGTAGGATTCTGGCGGGTTGCCGATAATTCCCACGCTCAGGTCTTTGCCTGTGAGATATTTCTCCACCAGAACCGGCAGGTTGTAGCCGAAACGATCCCTAACGGAAACCAGAGCGGACTCCAGTTCATCCACGGTCCAGCACACGTTATTCCTGGTAATGCCGAAACTGGAGTCTCCAAAGTTGGGTTTCACAATAACCGGAAAGTCCAGAGACATTTGAACAGACCTTACCTCGTCGGGCGTAATGGTGAAAGCCTTGGCGACGGGGATGCCCATTTCGATGGCCAGACCGCGAACCAGCGATTTATCATAGCAGTAAGCAAGGCAGGCCGGGGCTGCGCCGGTGTAGGGGATATCTAGAACATCCAGCAGGGCGGCTACATGCAACTCTTTTCTGGGATCGTTAAAATACCCCTCGTCACACAGGTTGAAAACCAGGTCGCATCGGCCTTTCTTGGACTGTAGATCCTTGATCAGTTGATCGTGTGCGTTGAGGTAGGAAAGGTTGTATTTTTTAAGTCCGGCAAGAGCCTTCTGCATTTCATCGATGGTGTAGAAGTCGTCTTCATCGAATTTCTCGTTGGGTTTGACCTCATCGCGAATGCTGGGGTCTCCCATAATTACTACCAGCTTTCTAGCTGTCTTTTTTACCTTTACCGGGGACCACTCCTTTTGAATGGAAGCAGTGATCAGCATTCTTCTCGCCATCATGCCAAGGTCTTGATTTCTTTGGGAATCTGGGGTGAGCTCTCCGTGGCATTGGATGTTTGTGAAGCCGGCTTTGGACAACAGACCTTCAATTTCCTCCAAATTGTAGAGTCTTTCAGCGTAGAACTGGTCCGCAATGACCCCTTTCTCAACGTCGGTAATGACTTCCCGAGAGATGAGACGTCGGCCTTCCTCCCCAAGGGATCGCTCTCTACAAACAAAGACTTTTTCGTCAATCCACTCCCAGCTTCGAGGTTGGAAGGATTGTCGAATGAAATCGCCATCGGTCATGTCGATCAAAATTTTTCCCCGAGGACGGAGAACCCTTTTTACCTGGTTCAGAGTGCGGAGGTCGTCTTTGGCCGACTCAAAATAACCAAAACTATTGCCCGCCATGTAAACGGCTTTGAAGGAGTCGGCGGGGAAGGGAATGTTGCGAGCATCGCCTTCTTTAAACGTCACGCCCAATTTCTGTTTCTTATTAACAGAACGGGCCCTGGTGATGAGATAATGAGAACGGTCTAAGCCGAAAAGCTGGCTGTGGCCTCTGCGGGCAAGTTCAAGGATGTGCCGTCCCTGGCCGCAGCAGAGGTCTAAAACCGGATCTTCGCGGTCAAGCTCCAAGATGTCCTTGAAGATGTCTACTTCCGTGTTGGTTATGGACTGGTCGTCCACCACATCGCCATCGGTTTTGAGGTAATTGGCATTGAAGATTTTTCGCCACCAGTCTTCCTGTACATAACTATCCAGGTTATCCACCTGGCCAAAAGAACGGGAGCCTTGCTGTCTTTGTCTTGAAGACTTGTCCACTTTTGTCAGCATTGAAGCCGCCTCCAAATGAGAAAGAGCCGGGATTTGGCCCGGCTCCTTGACTCTATTCCTCTTCTAAAACTTTGAAGTTTATGATGTTGAGGATTGTGTTGCCCTCGTCATCTTCTTCAAGATAGCCTGTGGCTGAAATTTTTGAATCCACGTGCTGGATCA
>JBNKOV010000293.1:0-6552 GCA_050294955.1 Holophagae bacterium | reverse complement strand
GCCTACAAAGATATTGACGCAGTCATGCAGGCCCAGAAGGACCTCGTTGAAATTGTGCATACCCTGAAGCAGGTAGTTTGTGTAAAAGGCTGATTCCTCTAAAACCCACCATCTCGGCAATTTGCCTTATCAAGGAGCCTCCGAAAGAGGATCACGTCTTTCGGAGGCCGGACAATATGTACTGCTTAACCGCAGGAGGCGTCGCCTCCCAATCGGCCTGACTGATTTCGCTCACCGGCGACCCTAATGCGTGTTGGGAATTTGGCATTCGTATATTTTGGGAAGGCGCCTCATCTATAGCGGGGCTCTTCGCAACAGGACCTGTAGCCAGACAGACCGCTGGATCTCCCAAGACAATGTAATTGCGAGCGTCATGGTGAGCGCACCAACAAGCCAATAACTTCGCATCATCGACAGAAAGACCGGCTTCTAAATAGTCCAAATAAGTAAGCAATTGGGAAGCCAACTGGGCGAACCGGTTGTTAACGTACTCCATTGCAAATCCAACTGGCTGACCCTTGGCCAAACGTTTCAGCGTATTATCGAATACCGTGGTCTGAGTTCTAGCCTCCTCAGACCAGAAAGAATAGCTCCAACATTCATCAACATGGGCAATAACCGCCAGGGCAGATCCATTGGGGTGGCTTAGCATCTTTTGCGGCAACGCAGAGATGATCGAACGATTAGCCCGAGGTTTCCAGTTGAACTTTTGTAGATCTCCCTTTTTGCTGCGTCGAGAAAAATCGCTATATCCTGGAGTGCCCCCACTGTAACAAGCAAAAAGAAAGGCGACAACGCCTCCCAATTGAACTCGATCATCTAAATCTGGCGCGCCCAGATAATAGCGCCCAGGCAATGAACCTTTCCAGTTTTGGGGTCCAGGCCAATCCCCACAAAGCAAGGCGCCCTGCCAATCTTTCTGTTTCTCATTACCTGAAGAAAAGCGAACCCCGTGGCCTGCAGAAAATAATAAAGCTGGCGGCAAATCCCGACGAAGCAAATTCAACAATTGCTCTTTTTTGGTAGTCTCTGGAGTCATAAACCTCTCCACTGTCCAATGAGGGGGATATCCATCTAGTTCATTTGCCAGGGGTATTACCATTTTCTCTTTACTAAGATCAGTATTCTTATCTTTGAGATGATGAAATCCAATAAATGCCGCGTTTGGAGGCAATACCAGAGAGCCGCTTGCTGCGGCGACCACTGCAGAGGCATACCGTTTATAGGCGTCACTTGTATTAAAACAGATTCGCCCAACCCCAAAGGAGACGTCTAAATGGTACTGGAAATCGAAAGGAATTAAAGCGGGTGATCCCACGAGCAACAAGTAATAGGGCGCCCCAAGTCTCGGATCTACTGGACCATCTCCAGAAACGCCAAACCGAGCGAGAAATTGGGCATGGCTTTCACCTTTTCTATAACCGTCTTCCCCATCAAAAATTCTAAATCTTGGCCCGGCCTGCTCACGTCGAAAATCGATAAGCTCTTTCAGATCTTCTTGAATAGATTTGGCGTCTGGATCATCGGCGGCAAAAACCAGCCCCCAACCGGCTTCATGAATCAGCAGTTCATCCACATCCTCAATGGCGCCTCGTTTTACGCCATTTGGATATTTGTCCAAGGTTTCGACATACGGCTCCCATTGAGATAGCTCATCAACATCTGTTTTATTCACAATATGTTCGCGCAGCTCCGATGCGGTTGTCTCATTAAAAAATCGTCCGGTGTCGGCATCAATACTGTTGCCAAAAATGGCTTGATTGAATTGATTCAACATGTCCTCCAGGCTCCTATTTGTTATTGGTCACTTTATAATAGTTAAGTTGGGTTGACCAGTCGCTGATTTCCAAAGGATCGTTTTTACTATCCCCATCTCGAACAGCAGAGGCGCGAACCTGAAGAAACTGCAAGGGGAGCGGTTTCTTCGAAGAAATTATTCTCACGTTTTCGTACCCTTCCTCAAAAAAATAGATCGCCCCATCCAAGCGAATTCGCCGAGTATCACCCGCTTGGACCAAGGCCTCATCCTCGTGAAAAATACCGTCGGGAAACGCGGTGTATACCGATCCATCTGGTCCAAAATTAATCACATAAATATATCTGCGAGTTGCCGCCTTGTTTGTAATGTCATAGGCTAGAACCGTTTCGAGCGGCAGTATGGACCCGTTTTCAAAGTGCTGAATCTCCCCATATTGATTGCCGTCAGCATCGCGAAAGTTTTCTCCACCTGGAATGGATGGCAGGCCTTTATGGAAGAACTTGGGCGCAAATTGGAAATCGGGCGAGTCTCTGCCATCTTCAAGTTCGAGCAAGGTCCGTCGCTTTAACAGACTGAGAAGAACGCGCTCCAAATCGGAAAGGCTCAGCTTCTCTTCCAATTTGAGCACAGGCCCGTTGACCAACGGCAATCCCCTCTCAGTAACGACCCAGGCCTCTCGTGGATTTCTCACTTCCCCTTTTGGAACTGAAAAAACATCCTTAAAATTTTCGGGTCGGTGAAGCACCCGAATTTGCCATTGATAAACCTCACGTTCCGGAACCAGCTCAATTTGGTGGGGAAATACTTCCGCGATCTGCTTTTTAATGGCTTGAACCAAATGCTCATCAGCCTCAAAATCAGCCGCTACCGACAAACGAACCCTTTCGCTCATGTCGGGCATGACGCCGGTCAACCTCACGAAAGAGCCCTTTTCTGGGGCTGGACCGGCGGACAAGCTGGCAAAGGCCTGAAATGCTGACACCCTTTCCACCATTAACTTTGTCTCGCCTTTCGAGAAAATACTGCCCTTCTGCACCCCGACAGCGCTTCCAGCCGGCAAAACCCATTGATCCCCCTCTTTTTCTCCAACAATCACCTCTTGGGAAAGGCTCCGTGCTTTTTTAAAATTGACTTGCATCTGCTTATCACCCTCAATCTGAGGTTGTTGCCCATGCCAAAAGTTTTTATGAAACTCCAACGCCACCCGTTCCATCACCTGTCCCCAGGTATCTTGGGGGGAGCTTCGTTCCATGGTTTTTACCAATGCCCATGTAAAACGCCCAGAATAAACGTCATTAAGATAATGCTCATAGGCTTTGTGATTTTCTTTAGCCGCACTCAAGCTAATCCATTTAATTTTCTCGGGTTTTGGATACGCCTTTCCTTTGATATGCTCGCGCGGATCACGCTCCATTCCGCGAACCATTATGGCAGGCGCTTCAGATGGACGCGTGATGGTTCCAGAATGGCAGGAATCTGAAATAACCAAAATATTTTTACTGGGGATGAGAGATAGGTAGTGGTTGATTTCATCGTCCAGCAGATCATAATCATTCAGGTCTTCACTTCCCTCCCCTCTGGTGCGGGCGCCAAAGGTAACCCAAGTGGCGTCATACCCCCACGTCTCATCATGATTCAGGTCTTTCGTGAGAGAACCGTGGCCCGTAAAGTAAAGAATCACCTGATCATCCCGTCCGACCTTCGATAACTTCTCCAAATGCCGAATAATGTTTTCGTGAGTAGCCTGCTCCTCTTTAAGGATGGTTATATTGGGGTTAGGGAAATTTTTGCTAATAAAGCTTTCCATATATTCCAGGTCTGCTCGCGGGCCTCTCAAGTTGAAAAACCCGGTCCCTTCATATTTGCTAATTCCAATAAGCAAGGCATGGGTCTTAATTTCACCTGCGAAAAGACTGCAACCAACCATAACGGCCAAATACAAACTCCCAAGCTTCATTTCAACACCTCCGTTCCACAGGACAAGCTGGCTGCCAAATCGTCAATCTGAGCTTTTGTATAAAAGATATTGGCTTCATCCAGGTCTCTTAAAAGACTTAACTTTTGGCAGCCTTTCTCATTTTCCCCCAAATCTCTCAGCGCCCGTGTTAACCAGAATAGGGCTTCGACCCGCCCGGCAATATTATTTATGGGGTAACATTCACCTGCTGAAATCAGGAGACTCCTGGCCTCCTTTGCACGATTCATCTCCACATAGGCCCAACCCAAATTTTTCAATAATTGAGGCGACCTGGGCTCTTTTTCCAAGCCTCGTTCAAAACGTTCAGCAGCCTTTTTGTATTGTCTGGAAATGAGATATATATTCCCCATCTGGTTATAGGCCTTGCCAAAGGTAGGATCCAAACGAATGGCTTCCTCAAGGCATGGAAGAGCTTTGTTGTCTTCACCCAATTGATGATAACCGCTGCCGAGATTATACTGAAATACAGCCACTTTCGGGAAAAGAGAGACTGCTTTTTCAAGAGAGATGACGGCCTCTTCCAAATGCCCAGTCTCCATGAGGGCTAATCCCAAGTGACCATGAACAACGCCCAAGTCAGGATCTATTTCAATAGAATCCTGGAATTTTTTTATGGCCTCTTCAGGCTTGCGCTTTAGGAGAAGGCTTACACCGTCGCGATGCAAGGCCAGGCCCTTCTCAGTTCCATTTAGACGACCATCCAATCTCTCCATTTCCGAATCTGGGCAGGTCAAATTAAGGTCCGCAATCAATTTGGTAAGCAGGTTTAGCTGAAGCCGAGGCAGCTCATCATAAAACCCCTTGCTTTTAAAGACTTCAAATGTAACCGTCTTGCCCTTTTTACGCTGGATGGTGGTGGAAAACACCGGACCTGAATCGGGGATCTCGACCGTAACCACGGCATCCGCTTGATCAACAATGGACTGGGTAAGGCTCTCGCAATGTGTTCCTATGATCCTAATAGGAGGATCCGTTGTCAAGTTCGAGAGCTCCGTGATCAGGTTCATTTTGGAATCGATTAACGCATCAAACCGCTCACTGCCGTTGGAACCGGGTTGGAATTCCAGCGCGATATCCAAATAGGGATCTCGTTGGGCGAACCAGATTCCGCCAAGAATCATCAAAATTGCAGCTACTGCAAGCGTCCACTTGGGCCGGGTTGGAGGGCGGAAAATCACGACACTGTCCCCATCATTGCCAGGACTTCGCATAAAAAGAACCGGAATCCCCCATTCCAAGGCTCCTCTGTTTTGGGCATGAATGGCCATTCGGGCTCTGGAAATAGCCGTTTCAAGGGAATCCCATTCGGCCAATCGTTGATACAGCGTCTGAACAAAACAAATCGAAACATCATCGTCTATGGGGTGGGAGAATGCTATCACCGCTGTGGCGCCTGATGCGGTCAAAGCTCCAGCTACCCCTGCAAATGGGTTCATGCCCTTTAGGCTGCTTATTTGAGCCGTATTACATGCATCGAGCACAACCAGTTTAAGCGAGGAATGTTGCTTTAAAAGAGCGGCAAGATCTTCACCACTGACCTCATCCGGTTCGCGATCCTTCTTTTCAAAAAAAAGAACCCCTTTTCCCTTTCTTGGCAGGAAACCGCCATGCCCGATGAAGTGGAAAATATGATACTGCTTCTCCAACAACTTACATCTGAGGTCTTCCAGATCACCAGTTAAAAAATCTAGGCTAACCCCTTTTTTATCAAGAGCCTTTTCAATTCGCGTCTTTGCTTCTGCTATATTCAATTGCTCCTGCCCAGAAGGACTGCAGGCCACGACCAGAACATTCAGGGGAAGAGAAAGGACACAAGATTGCAAAGGGCGGGGCGTGTTCATATGGCGAACTATGGATATTTTCTCATCCAAAGCAAGGTATTGATTGTCACGACCCATATATTCCCAGGGCAAGTTAGCTAAACGGGCTATATCTGGATGAGTTACATCCATTTTTAACTTGATTCTCAATCCCCATCCACGCTCATTGGCTCTGGCCTTGCTGGAGGCCCAAAGACCCAGAATATCTTCTTTAAAAACAGCTCTGTGCAGACTAGAACCAACGTCTCTGAGGATACGGGGATTTGGAGTTCCGAGGAACCAGCTTTCCTCACCGGTCAACTCCAAGCTTGCGTCCCCGGCAATTGAGGTAGCTCGCAGTCGAAAGACATTGTTTTCAAGGGGTTCGAAATGAATGATAAAATCCAGATATTTCATTGAAACAGGCTCCTCGCCTTATAGATCTGAATGCCATTGCTTTATCTGACGAATCAAGTTTTGAGCCTGCTCTACATCCCCATCGGCCTTTAATTTGGTGAAGATTTCCAAAGCCGATCTGGAGTTCGCAAGGGCGACAGCCCCGGAATCAAAAATCTGGGTCTTAGCAGAGCCCATATAAGCCTGGGCTCGCACATAGGGAGGTATGTCATACGTCCGGGTTTTTTCGTAATACTTGGAGGCTAGGGTCAGACTACCGCAAGTACGGAAGATATCGCCAATCGCCATTAGGATGGCTGGTGAGGGATCTGTCTTCCATAGATCTCGGTAAACATCCAAAGCATCTGAATAAAAGCGTTTTTGATGGAGCAAACGCGCTTTAAGAAACCATGTTGTATTTTGATCAAGGGACAACCCCTCAATCTGTTGGATTTCAGTTTTTAAAGCAGAAAGCACATCATCTTCAGCCAATTGAAGCCGAGCCATTGCGCTTGACTCCATAGCCTCCGTTTGGAATGTGAAGATTAAAGGTTCGCCGCCAACCCCAACCGGCAAGCTTGAGGGATAGGGAGTTGAACAAAGGATCGCCTGGAACCCCG
>JBNKOV010000292.1:0-6583 GCA_050294955.1 Holophagae bacterium | reverse complement strand
GGCTGCGCCAATGTTGAATTCATTGTACAATAACCCATTGCTGGTGTTGAAATTTTGAAAGCTCTTATTCTCAGGGTTGAACCTTGCAAGCCCCGTATTGGTTCCAAGCCACAAATAACCCTGTTCGTCTTGTAGAATGCTGTAAACCAGATCACTGGGAAAGCCCGCCTGAACGTAATAACGATCAAACTGCCCAGTCTCCGGGTCAAAGAAATTCAGCCCATGGACCGTTCCAATCCACAGATGCTCATTGTCGTCGATATAAATGACATAGACATCATCGTTGCTCAGGCTGTTCGCGTTTTCAGGGTTGCTTGTGTATCGATGGAAGACATTCTGTTCGGGGTTGTATTGGTTTATCCCGCCGCCGATGGTCGCCAGCCATAAATTCCCAGATTTGTCGCCGACCACATCCCAGACCATATCGCTTCCCAGAGATGCGTCGTCGTCCTTGTCGTGCATGAACCGTTTCAATTGGCCCGAGCGGCGGTCAAGGAGGTTGAGGCCTGCGAAAGATCCAACCCAGAATCGCCCCTCTTCATCCTCGAAGAAACTGGTAAAAAAATTGATGTTTTCCAAATCGGAATCATGCTTGAAGTGCTTGAATCCGTTAGATGTTTCGTTTAAAAGATCGACGCCGTTTCCCGTTGCAAACCAAAGCTTTTTATCTTTATCGAGATGAATATCGAAAACGAGATTGTTTATGAGCGCGTTGGGGTCGCTTGAATCGCTTTCATAGGCTCTTTTCTCACCGTCAACGATCTGAAAAACGCCGTCGTCATAGGTGCCAATCCACATAGAACCCTTAGCGTCTTCTTCGAAAGCCAGAACTCCGCCTGTCGTGCCAATTTTGTAGGAAGAGAAACCGCTGCCGATATTGTTGTATTTGCTGATGCCTTCAGTAAAATGACCCAACCAAAGGATGCCCGTATCGTCTTCAAAGAGGACCCTAACCAGATTACTTCCCAGACTGTTGAGGTCTGCGGGATTGTGTTCAAATCTGGTGAAGAGGTCGTTTTTTTCGGAATAGAGATACAAGCCCTCGCTGGCCCCGATCCAAGTCTGTCCCCATTTATCTTTTTGTATGGCCAATATCTCATTACTTTTTAGGCCCTTACCAGCGTCTTTATGATAGATTTCTTCCAGGTTCCGCTCAGGTCCAAAGCGGTAGAGACCTTTTGGACCCGCAACCCAGACGCCATCCTTAAACGCCTCGATGGCATTTACTTGACCCTGCACTCCGGGGATCTGAATAAATCCAGAGTCCGGGGAGGCTGTATTCAACATGCAAAGTCCGTTTTTTGTTCCAACATACAGCTTGCCATTGGCCTCAAAAAGCGCGTGAATGGATCGGTCCGGCAGGGATCGGGGGTCGTCCGGGTCGGCCAGGAAGGTGGTCATTTTGCCGGTTGAAGATTGCAGGCAGTTCAACCCCTTTGAGGTTCCAATCCACAGATAACCTCTCGAATCTTTGAAAAGGCATTTCACGGTATTGCTTGCGAGATTGGTTTCTTCAGATGAATAATTTTTAAAAAGCCCGGTTTTGGCGTCCAAAAAATCGAGGCCGTTGTCCTGCAAACCAATCCAAAGTCCGTTTTCGCCGGGGCATAGGGCAGATATATTATTACCAGATATGCCGCCAGTCATATCCGGCTCGTTCTTGAAGATCTTGACGCTGTATCCGTCGTAACGATTGAGGCCGTCCACCGTGCCGATCCAAATGAAGCCCTGGGTGTCCTGGCTGATTGTATTCACCTGGCCTTGGGACAACCCCTGGTCTACAGTTAGTCGATCAAAAGACAGATAACGGGATTGAGATAAAACAGGCCACCCTAAAGAGGCAATAAAAATATAAAATCCAATACATTTCACTATTCATAGACCTCGGCGATCATTCTTATAAAAGGATCGAAAAAAAGCCATTCATCCTATGAATATAAGCGGGAACCACTCACAAAACAATCAATTATTTTCATGGTTTGCCGTTTTGGCGAGGTTTTTCTTTAATCTTACTGCTCGTATTCCTCTCAGAGCGCCAATGAGGATGCTTTAAAAACTCGCCCGATTTCTGTTCCAACGCCCGCCTGACCATTGGACGCATTGCGGTTGTTCTCGCCACCTCATTCATATTAAAATGAATCGGCGATATTGGACCCAACGCTAGACTCCAGTCGTCTATGAGGAAATCCATGCTCCATCGTCCCTGCTTGAAAAGCCAGTATCGTCTTGAGCTTCTGGATTCTGAAACCCTCTTCCTC
Source organism: Holophagae bacterium (assembly GCA_050294955.1). Taxonomy (GTDB): domain Bacteria; phylum Acidobacteriota; class Holophagae; order Acanthopleuribacterales; family Acanthopleuribacteraceae; genus JBNKOV01. Next base: position 4,325 of record JBNKOV010000292.1, on the reverse strand, counting down.
ATTCACGAAACGGGTCATCGCTTTTTGAAGGGTCGTCTCTACGCTATGGTTCTGCCCCTTCTGGACGGGGTCAGAACAACGGACGATATTGTGGAGACCCTTAAGGATCAAGTTCCAGAGGCACAGATTTACTACGTTCTGATGCTCCTTGAAAAAAAAGGTCTTATTATGGAATACGCTCCAGGGCAAGTTGACGGCCATGCGTTCTGGCAAGGTTTTGACGCCTGCCCTGTGGAAGTCCAGAATACATTAAACAAGACAGACCTGTCCATCTATAATGAGACCGATATTTCTACGACTGCCCTTGAAGAGGGTCTTAAATCTCTGGGTTTTTCATTCAACGCCTCGGGCAGTCTGGCTATCGTTATTGTAAACGATTATCTCGAGGGTAGTTTAAGAGAAATAAACGCAGGCTTTTTGGAAAGCAAAACACCCTGGATTCTGATGAAACCCAAAGGGGCCACGCCTTGGATCGGTCCCTTTTTTTCCGAGGAAACCGGATGTTGGGAATGTCTGGCCCATCGTATTCGAACCCATCGTCCCATAGAGCTTTATATCCAACAAAAATTGGGACTTCCCTCTCCCCCCTCGGCGTCTTACGCCAGCCTGCCAACCACGATTTCGGCTTTCATGCATCTGGCGGCCACGGAAATAGCGAAAGCCATTGTTTCAGACAACGGCATTTTAAAAAATCATATCCTCGCTTACGACAGCCTCGTTCCGAATTTAACCTCTCATCTTTTTGTAAGACGACCTCAATGCGCTACATGTGGGACGCCCCAAAGGTTTGCTCTAACCATGAAGGAACCCGTTGTCCTTCAGAGCACGCCAGAGCCCTATAGGGACAACAGCTTTCGCAATGCAACCCCTGAATCTACCTGGGCCTCCCATTCTATTAATATAGACCCGATCACCGGTATTCTCGCTGGGTTAAAACCTATCGAAAATGAGGGGAGCAGCCTAATTTTCAATTTTGACGCTGGTCCAAACCTTGCTGTAAAAAACCATACCCTCGATTTGTTGGAGGGCCATTTTCGTGATGTAAGCCTTGGAAAGGGCAGAACGGAAATTCAGGGAAAAGTGAGCGGATTATGCGAGGCGATTGAACGTTATTCCGGTGTTTGGCAGGGCTACGAGCCTACAATTACAGGCACTTTTGACGAACTTGGCCAGGACGCCATTCATCCCAACCAATGCATGCTCTATAGCGAAAAGCAATACCATATTAACTCGGGCGCTCAATCCTATAGCCATTTTTTCCAAACGCCTGAACCATTTGACCCTACAGTACCCATTTCCTGGACGCCCCTTTGGTCTTTATGTGATGAACGGCGCAAGTACCTGCCTACCCAATATTGCTATTATTCCTATGTAAGCGACCTCGAACCCCGTTATTGCATCGCAGACTCCAATGGATGCGCCTCCGGAAACACCCGGGAAGAAGCCATGCTGCAAGCGCTTTTGGAGCTGATTGAAAGGGACGCTGTGGCCATCTGGTGGTACAATCGCTTGAGCCGGCCTGGTGTGGATTTGTCATCCATCAGGGACTCCTGGCTGCAAAGTCTGGTTGAGGAACACCGGAAAATGGGACGAGAGTTATGGGCTCTGGACCTGACCCATGATCTTCAAACCCCTGTTTATGCTGCGTTTTCCCGAATGACGCATGGCCCGGAAAATATTGTGATGGGATTCGGGGCGCATTTAACTCCCAAGGAGGCCCTGCTAAGGGCGTTAACTGAAGTGAACCAGATGTTGCCAGGAGCGCAGATGGACGACGAAGGGCAGTACAGAGATAAAAACAAGGCGGCCTGTTATTGGTTTCGCAAGGCGACCCTGGCCAATCAGCCCCATTTAAAAGGCAACCCACTTTCCAGTATTCAAGAGCCGCCAAGGCGCCTTTTTGGCAACACAGCGGACGACCTTGCTGCACTTATCGATATTCTAAAACGCAAGAATATAGATGTATTAGCCTTAGATCAAACTCGCCCGGACATCGGCATGCCTGTTTTTCGCATGGTTGCCCCTGGGCTTCGCCCCTTCTGGCAACGGCTGGCAAAGGGTCGCTTATACGATATACCATATGAATTGGGATGGTTAACTGAGAAGAATCGAGAGGAACAGCTCAACCCCATTCCCATTTTCATTTAAGGATAAAGGGTGGTTCATGACGATCAATTACCAATTGCAGCCCGGCGCAGAACTCGTTCAGCAGGAAAGCAAACCACCATGCCTTAAGGTGGCGGATGGGGTTCTAAACCTGGAAGGCGCTGGCCCAGGAACTTCTAAAGCCCTGGGAATTATGTGCGATGGCGGTGCTCCTCTTTCCGAACTTGAAGACCTTGTGTTGACGTTGGATGAGATGAAAGGGCTCGCTGGATTCCTTTTCATCTTGGAGAAATTAAGGAAAAAAGGCCTGATCGTACAGACCCTGCTTGAAGGAGAATCGCCTGTTGCGAGTCTGGCCCCGTGCTCTGAGTATTATGAGGAGCCAGAAGAGCCAGCGCCGCATAGGTTTAAACTCTCTCGTTTCGCATATAGCGCCATGATAGACAACCGAATGGCCCTGGAAACCCCAATGGCCCATGCCCGTCTTTTCATTCATGAACCACAGGTCCTATCCCTCTTCTATGCATTTTCTAAGCCTGTAAACCCCTGGGAGGAAAAACCTTTAAGTCATGTTTTTACTCCGGAAACCGCGCTAAAGCTGGTGTCTCTATTCTACAAAGCTGGCATTATTGTGAAAGTAGACTCGAACGGGCTTGCTCAGGAAGATCTCGAGCCGCCCGTTTGCAACTGGGAATTCCACGACCTTCTGCATATGACCTATTCCCGAATGGGGAAAAGGAGGCGAGCATTTGGCGCTTCCTATCGATTTAGAAACAAAGTACCTGCGCCACCGGTTAAAGTATTGAACCAAGCGGTTCGCACCGTGGATCTCTTTAAACCCGACGTGGACCTCTTAGAGAAAACAGACCCGCCATTCGCACTGGTTCACGAAAGCCGGAAATCCATACGTAGATTTTCAGAAAACCCGATAACTGCCCAACAATTGGGTGAATTTCTCTATCGAACCGCCAGAACCAGATGGGTGGATGATTCTGGAGAACAGGAGATTCAAAACCGCCCATACCCCAGCAGCGGCGGTATTTACGAACTGGAACTCTATCCTATTATCGTGGGTTGCGAAGGCCTGGAAGCGGGGCTCTATCACTACGATTCTCAAACCCACCAATTGGCCCAACTAACGACCATAACCGATCCGGTGAAAGGCTTGCTAAAAGAGGCAATCTCAGCGACAGGCGCTGTGAATTTGCAGATCCTGATTATTATAACATGTCGATTTCCAAGAGTTTCCTGGAAATACGAATCCATAGCCTACAGCCTTACTCTCAAAAACTCAGGCGCTCTTTGCCAAAGCATGTACTTAAACGCAACCGCCATGGATTTAGGAGCATGCGTTATTGGCTCCGGAAATGTACAGCGGTTTGCTGAAGCTACAGGAAAAGATCCCTTGGAGGAGTGTTCGCTTGGGGAATTTATTCTTGGCAGGCGCTCCTGAAAACAGGGCCTCATAAGCCCCTGACAGAAAAGCCACATTCCGCTTTGATGGTTTAACCCCATTATTTCCAACATATTTTTTAGTGATAAATAATTCCCCTCAAGATCGGGCGCCAGAAAGTCGATCTAACTTCTTGTGGAAACACGCGCTTAACAGCGGTGTATTTTCCCAAAAAACCCCTGATTGATGTCTTGTGCTAGGAAAACACTCGTGCTAAAATTCCTTGTGGCCGATTCTAATGATGCCACACTATACATTAAAAAGGCCAATAATTATATTGGTATTCGTTCCCAAACTCGTAATAAAAGGTCTGATGCCATCCAGACAAAAAAGGGATTAGATGAAATACCTAAATCTAGATATCTTGTTCCTAGCCGGGATGGAACAGGCGCCGTGTCTGCACATATCGATGGGGTGATTATTTGCAAACGCGTCAACCAATAATTGAAACAGGAGGACTCACAATGGACAAGAGAGCTCAAGAAAAGGCATTTGCACAAATCATCGCAAAGACCTGGCTTGACCAAGAATTCAAGAACACCTTCCTTGCCAATCCAGAAAAGGTTCTGGCAGAGAACGGCATTCAAATGGATCAGATTGCGCTTCCCGAAATGTCGGAATGCCTCACGGACACCAATTTTAATCATACTGCGGTTGCTTTTGCCGCATGCCACACTGGACCGAAACCCGATATCGAAGACCCTCTTTCTGAACCTCTGCTTCCCTGGGAAATTGGCGCGTAAGTTTCTACAAGTTAAATAGAAAA
>JBNKOV010000291.1:0-6583 GCA_050294955.1 Holophagae bacterium | reverse complement strand
ATCGGATGGATTGCCCTCTATTCGAAAGGACGCCATGAATATTCGTCGCGTCATCGAGGCTGACGCAGTGGAGGCCGCGGTTTTGGGCAAAACGCTGCTAAGGTCTGGCGGCGTAACGCCGTCCAATGTTGCAGCAATCATGGCGCTGGTCCTATATCTCCCCCAAGAGCCGGTTTTAAAACACATCTACCATCCATCAATCGACCTCACCCTTTTCCGTGGGCCGGATGTGGCTTGCCAGCTCTTAATGGAACTTATGACTGCCAACCGCCCCACCGCAACATCCCTGATTGCAGCCTGGATTAGCGTTTGGAGAGAGCGAGCGTCAGGGCGAGCATACGATACCTGGGCATCCATCATCCAAGCAGCTTTGAAGCGCTACCCCAGCAAAGTAGACCTTTTTTGGAAGGTCTTCCTAGACGCTAATCTTGTATCACTTAAAGAGATGGAGCCAGCCGCGCGGCAGGACAATCTCAATCACCTGATCGACGATCTCATGCCCCGCATTCCAAAGGTGTTTTCCTCGGATGAAGCCCTTGACCTTGTCGTTAAGGGAGATCTTCTTCATGGCCTGCAACCTGCGGTCTCTGAGAAGATCATGTCTAAAATGCTGCGCCGTCACACCGTCTATTTAACCAAGAAGCTGACGGATCGGCCTGTATTTAAATTACAGAACCTGAAGGTGTTGGACTTGATGATGGCTGGCTGCTCCAACATGCTGCAAAAAGACAGCCTAAGCTTTCCTCGCAAGAGGACCGTTCCGGTTAAATTCTGGGATTTGATCATGGCTATCCTGAACGCGGCAAAGGCCAATTTCGAGGCTTATGCAAATCGGGAACTCAGTCATTTCGCGCAACGAACGTTGTCGCTGATTTTGGCGGCTTCCCAGAACATGGCCCTTGATCGGCTTTCCAAGGATCTTTCAACAAGCAGGTTCACGAAAGACCTTTCCGATATGTTGTATTTTCTGGTCACCCGCTTTCCGGTTAACCATGACTATGTGCCCCATGTTGTCCGGCATCTTACAGCCTCCGCCTCGCCAGAAGAGCGGCGCCTGCTACAGAGATGCCTCGTGCAACTAAAGGATACTAAGGACTTTGTGAGTAATCGACCGGAGAATCGCGCCTTTTTGGAAAATCTGTTGGTTGGGATTCGCAAGGGGGCTTCGTCGAGAAGGAAAAGAGGAGGGCGACTATGAGTGAACGGGATATCTTTGGCGATGATACGGGAGAAGTGGACATCCCCCAAGCGCCCATCATAGAAAATGCCCCACCACCGCTGCCCCTGGCCGAAGATGCGCTCACCACCTTGAGAGACGATGAGGTTAATCTGCTTCAATGGCATCAACAGGGCAAGAAAATTATTGCGGTTATTGGCTTTTATGATTCTGGCAAAACGTTTTTTGTGAACCGGTTGCGCAACGCTCTTCCCGATTATGCGGGATGGTTTTGCAAGCAGCAGGCAGAGGTTGAACCCATTATTGTCACCCCGGACGGCATCATCCAAACCGAGATTTCCAAGGCGGGCGGCTCCAATGACGGCTATATAATCGCCGATGTGGCGGGCGAATCTTTTGCCAAGGGTTTCCGCAAGCAACATGGGGGAGGGGACGAGAAGAATCTATTGGACATCAATCCGCGCTACCTCTCCATTTTCGCCCTCGCCGACGCCTTTATCCTGCTCATGCCGGCCAAGGACCTGGATCGAAGGGAGATTGCCGAAGATTATGAGGTGGAGCGCAAGCAGGATAATTTCGACATGATTGAGTCGTTCCACAACATTGTGGGCATGATCAAAGTCGCCCATGATCGGATCCAGCTCAACGGAGAAACGCCGAGGCATTTCATGGAAACGGGCGTTACCGGAGAGGAATTGCAAAAGGCCTTTTTCAACCATGACATCACCTGCCCGCGCCCGGTTTCGGTGCTTTATTCCCTTGCCGATGTTTACGAACGCTATGTGGATGATGGTTTTGATAAGGATCCCTTTCTGTTCACATTCCAACATCTCCCAAAACTGGCCCACGCCATCAATCACTTTTTTGATTATTACCGCTTCGATTTTCTGAGCGCCTTTTATGGGCAACCCGATCAATCCAATAAACCCAATTATGATCTGGCCCATCACGGCGCCGTGGAGGCCTTTTACTGGGTCCACGAACATCTCGAAGGAACCGGGCCTATTGGCAGAATGAAACGGAGATTGAAAGGGCATCTCCCCACCAGGACCGCTATAAAGTGGCGACGATTACTGGACCCGGGGTTTGGCTCCAAGTGGAAAAGGTTGAAGGGTTAATCTATGATTTATCGCAAATTGTCTCTGGTCATTTTTATCATTTGCGGGTTGCTTCTGCTTTGTTCAGGTCTCTGGCTGCTCAATGCATTGCGCAGCCCAGGCGGGTCGTTCGACGACGAAGACGCCCGTATCCGCGAGGCGCTTCGTCTTCCTTGGACCGGGTTTCTTCCCGTCACCGAATCGGAGAAAAAAATCATTCGGGACCTGGACCTGGATGAGCCGGTTTTCATGAACAATATACGCTATTGGGACGACATTCCCAAATCTGGCATGTTCAGCTACCCCAGAACGACCAAAACGAGAGACCGCATGGAGAAGGCCCACGAGATTATGGGTAGAATTCAGAACGATAAAACCCTGAACAGGGCTCAGATCGGCGATTTGTTTAAAGATGCGGTTGGCTTGTTGAATCGAGCGGATAAAAGCGCGCCAAATCGATGGTTGACCCAATATAACCTTGGCGTGCTCTATCTCTGGATGGATCAAAAAGTTGCGGCCCGCAGGTTTTTGAAAAAAGCCGATAAGCTGATTGCCAAGCAAGTACAGTTGCCGCCAGACGATCCAGTGGACCGTCATCGCATTTTTGAGGCGGGCATTGTTACCCGTTATGCTTTGGCCCATGCGGTTTTTCCCGAGCCAAACTCCGGTGAAGACGGGCTCATTCATTTCAGGGAAGCGGTGAAGCGTCTTGCCACCATCGCTTATGATGAGCAGAATACAGACTATTACGCGGGCGTGGTTTCCGGTTACAGCTTCTTCAATTTGCGCTATACCGGTTTAGACACCCAAGCCCTTTGGAACGACCTTATTGCAGCATATATGAAGACACCCGAGTTTCATCAGAAGTGTGAAGACGGCGCCCTCATTAAACCAACCCAAGCGCCGGACTGCGCAGCCCGCCGGGATGGTGATGATGATGATTGGAAAACCCGCTGTCATTACCGAGACGCCATTTTCTGCGGTAGTCTCGGCAATGCAGAAGAACCCTACCGGGCTTCCTATGAGCGACTCTTTCGCGCATTTTACGAACAGGGACGATGGGAAGACGAACATCTCTTGTGGGCGCTTTCCAATCTGGTTGACATAAACGTCTATAATCCTGGGATGTACAGCTCTCCGGCCATCCTCTATAACTCCTCGCTGCTGCATTTGAAAGTGGGCGATTTCAAATTGGCTGCTTCCCAGATTTCCGACGCCTATCATTCCCCGGATTTTCTGAACGTGGAAACCGGTCATGTCTCCCGAATTCGGGGCGATTACGGCTCTGCTGGCGATCAGATCAACAAATTGCGAATTGTTGTTAATGTGTTGGTGGGAAACAAGCTTAAGGCCTCGTCCTGTCCGCCGTCCAAGCAGCCCAGCTTGCTTCGGGTCACCTTTCAAGAGCTGTATCCCGACCAAAGAGAAACCCCTTCTTTCCCAGCCGTAGGCGCTTGCTTTGAGGAGCCGGAACAGGAACGTCAGGTAGATAAATGGCTCTTCATCCATATTTGGCGTAAGTTATTGGAAGACGGCAACTACCCTGCGTTTGACGAAGAATACTCCAGGCTGTTGAAAAAGAAGGATGTTTTTACTGGGTTCTTTGAACAATGGCGCGGCGAAGTGTTCTCTCTGATCGGCGATAGAGCGTTGGAGGAACGGGCGTCTTGCTTGAAAAACGGGGAGTACCAAAAAGCCGATCTCATTGAGGCCTTTCTCATGCGCAGCGGCTTCTTTAAAAAGGCGACCCTTGATAATTTGAAAATGACGCCTCTGGATTATTTCAGACGCTGGCGCAGAGTGCTGGCGGCAGGGTTTGCTTTTGCCTTCTGTTTATTCCTCACCCTGGCCTGGCAGGGCCGGCACCGTGCGCTTACGGGAACCTTCGTGAGCTTCCATCGTGTGTCGAGGAAAAAAGAACCAAAGCTTTGATTGGGCCTGAACAGCCCCGTGTTTGAGTATCCAATTTCATGGTTTGAAGTGAAATCAACCCGGTCGAGTTGACTCGGACTTGGATTGAGGAATCAGAGCATGCGGCTGCATCGACAACGGACAATGTTCGCATTGATCAGCAGGCCGCAAAACTGGCACAGATCAAGGAAAATGTTGCACAACATGTCTCAGGACAGACCCAAACCTGGGTATTGTGGCCCAACAAGCCGCAAAACCTACACAAGCCAGGGATATGCCGACAAAGGACAGGGTCAAATACGCCACATACCCCGCAAATCTCTCAAAGCAAAGGAAAAAGCCACAACACCCAGGGCCAAACCGACGCAAGCCAGCGAAACAGAAATATGACCTCGGCAAAACCCCCACGACAGAGCGCCATCCGCGCCCAACCCGCCGAAAAACTCGCGGGCCGTAGGGTCAAAAAGGCTCAACCCGCCGCAATACAAGCCCAACAGAAGGACGGATAGAAATCGGCCGAGGAAGGACTTACCCAGAGTAAGGAAAAGTGTGCGCAACTCAAGGAAAAACAGGCCAAAGACGAGGAAACCGTAGAATTGGCAAATCAAAAAAGCAGAGGTTGCGCTAGTAAGGTATTCAAAACCAGCAATTTATTTAATAAAGCCTTTGCAACCTGAATACCACTTGGGTTCTTAACCGCTAGGGACAGGCAACGAGCAACATTCCGCCAATGGATTGACCAAAAGCCCTGCAAAGCAGGGCTTCTTAATGCATCAAGCCTTGTTTAGATGTTCGGCTAGGGTTTGTACGTTGGGTGGGAACATGAGGGTTTCGTGGTTGCCGCCTATTTCTAGGAACTTGTGGGGAATGCCCGTGTCGGCCCAGCTCTTGTTGAAGGGCTCTGCATCCCGCTCCTTGCAACGGAATACGGTCACCTCGCCCTTGTAGGAGGGTCGGTAGGTTTGGGCCGCCTGCTGGTTGTTCTTGTAGGTTTTGTAGAATCGTTCGAGGTAGTCGAACTCGAAATGAGGCGCGTCTGGCACGGCGTTAATCTTGCCGTGCAACAACTTCAAGCGCTCATCTTCCGTCAATGGCTCCAACTCTTCAACCGTTAAGAAGTCCTTGTTGTGACCGGCCAGGACCGCCGCGAACCGCCGCATAATCTCAATATCGTCAGCCACCTCCAGGAACGGTATGGTGTCGATGATAAAGACCGTGCTCAGATCCTCCCCAGCCTGCTCCAACTGCCAGGCCATTTCCAGCACAATAATGCCGCCCATGCTCCAACCCGCAAGGGTATAGGGACCGTGGGGTTGAACCGTCTTCATCTCCTTGATGTAGGCCGTCGCCATCGCCTCAACCGTTGGGATATGAGGCACATTGGGATTCATGCCCGGCGACTCGAACGCGTAGATGGGTCTGCTGGTGAAAGGGATCAATTCCCGGTAACTCATGATGCCGCCCAGCACCGTGTGCGGCATGAATATGGGCCGTCCCTCGCCTTCTTCTTTGATGGGAACCATGGGCGAGACTCTTAATCCGCCCTCGGTGTTACGCAGAAGATCCGCGAGATGAGCCACGGTTCCCGCTTGGAACAAGGTGGTTATGGGCAGGTTCACCTTGAAGTGTTCCGCGATGATGTTCATGAGCCGCACAGACAAAAGCGAGTGCCCGCCCAGCTCGAAGAAGTTGTCGTTCACGCCCACACGCGGGGTGTTCAGCAAGACCGCCCACAACTCGCATAGCTGCTGCTCCACTGCGTCCCGGGGCGGTTCGAATTCGGTGCTTACCTCGGCCATCTCCGGAACAGGCAGGGCCTTGCGGTCCAGCTTCCCGCTGGGATTCAACGGCATGGCTTCCAGGAAGGTGAAGGTGGAGGGGATCATGTAGTTGGGGAGATGGTCGCCCAAATGCTTGCGCAACTCGCCAATGCCTGGCGCCTGATCGCCGCACACCAGATAGGCCGCCAGACGATGATCGCCGGGGGCACCCTTCACCTCGTGGGTGATGACCGCAGCCTCCAGAACTTGATCGAGATCCCTGAGCACAGCCTCGATCTCGCCCAGCTCAATGCGGAACCCGCGAACCTTAACCTGGAAGTCGATCCTGCTCAGGTATTGCAGCGTGCCGTCGTTGCGATAGCGAACCAGGTCCCCGGTTCGGTACATGCGCGCGCCGGTCTGGCCCCAGAAGGGATCGGGCAGGAACCGGTCGGCGGTCAGTTCGGGTTTCAGCCAATAACCCCTAGCCAGACCTTCGCCGCCAATGAACAACTCACCTGGCACACCCACCGGCGTGGGCTGCAACATGGGATCCAGCACGTACAGCAGGGTGTTTTCGATTGGCCTGCCAATGTGAACCCCTTCCGCCGCATGCACTTTCGCCCGCGCCGACCAGA
>JBNKOV010000290.1:0-6585 GCA_050294955.1 Holophagae bacterium | reverse complement strand
GCTCCATTTCCCCCCGTTTGTATTCAGATTCTATAGCAAGCGCCCTAGCCTCCGCCGTTTCGGCCCTGAGATGACTGCGCTCCAACAGATTTGTCCGCCGCTGTCGAGCTAAAAGCCGTTCCCTCTCTAAATGATTCGCCCCAAAAAGGACTCCAAAACCCAAAAACACGTAGAGAGCCATCGCCCATGAACTTTTCCACCAGGGCGCCAATATTACGAATTCCAAAGGCTCATAGATCTCACTCATCACCCCATCTTTGTTGTATCCCTTGATTTTGAAGGTGTAGGAACCTGGGCGTAAGTTGGTGTAACGCGCAGTTCGATCATAACCGATTATCCAATTATCATCGAATCCCTCCAGCTTATAGGCTTGTCGATTCTTGCGAGGTTCGCCGTAATGTAGTGCAACAAAATCTACGGAAAGAATAACAGCTCGGTGCGATAGAATTACTTTGGATCTATTAGCGTCCACTGGTTTTAGATCTCTAGCTGAATTAATGGGTATTTCATTTACTCGAATTTCGGTTACCTGCATCTTCGGCGGATGAGGGTTGGCGAGAATATTGTCAGGAAAAAAGGCGTTTAACCCGCTGGGTCCGCCAATTAGAAACTGGCCATTGCGTAGTCGGTGGAAAGCCCCAAGATTCAAGTCCATGTCGGTTAAACCGTCACTTAAGTCATACAGGTGAAACCGTTCCGTTTCAGGGTCGAACCGATTGAGCCCGCGATTTGTTCCAACCCATAAAATGCCGTTATCCTCCTCGAGAATACCGTTCACCTCATTGTTAGATAAGCTATTGTTGAAAGTTGAATAAGTCTGGGCTGTCCCAGAGGCGATGTCGAATCGATTCAAGCCCCCAGAAGTGCCTAGCCAAAGCGTTCCGGATTGGTTCCGTGCCTGATGGATAACTTTCACCCTGCTATGACTGATCGATTTACGATTTGTTGGTTCGTGGAAAAAATGGGTGAAGTGACCACTTTCAGGGTCGTACTTATTGAGCCCCCTATCAGTTCCCAGCCAAACCTCGCCGCGCCGTCCCATGGCGATGTCAAAGACCATTTCATCTGAAAGCCCTTCCCCGGTATTTTTAAAAAGAGGAAAACGGGTGAACACCTTTGTTTCCAAGTCCATGAACCCTGCGCCATACCGCAAAAAACCGACATATACGACATTCCTGCCATCAGTAGCCAGACTCATAGCAGGCGCAGAGTGAACACTGTTTGGGTCGTTAGGGTCGTAGAAATAGTTCGTAAACACACCCGTGGTCCTATCGTACTCGGATATGCCTCGTCCTGTCCCAAGCCAGAGGACAGACCTGTCTGAGCGGGGATCCTCAAGAATGCTATGCACATCGGGATGACTTAATGCTCCAGCCGTGAACTCAGGTTGGATATTGGTGAATTTTTCGCTAATGGGATCGTATCGGTTGAGGCCTCCTTGGATAGCGCCCATCCAGACATTCCCATCTCGGTCCTCTTCAATTGAAGCGATATGGGGCGTACTAAAACCCTCAGAGGCCCGTATGTTATGGAAAGTGGTGAATTTCGGGGGCAGATTCTCAATAAATGAAGCGCCATGCCCCATCAGGGCAACCCATAAAACCCGCGAATGATCTTCATAGATGTGTCTCACCCAGCCATACTCCAGGGCGTTTGGATCTTCTGAGTTGGGTACGAAATGCTGTAAAACGCCCCCCATGGTGTTTAAACGACAAACACCCGCCCCCCACGTACCCACCCAAATGGATCCATCTCGACCAATGTGGAGCATGTTAATGTTGTTGAGCTGTACGGATCGACCGCTTCCTTTCGTCAGATCAATCTGCTCAAAAGAATCGGAGCTTGGAAGATACCTGAGAAGACCGCCCCCCCGTGTTCCTACCCAAATCTGACCCAACGAATCCTGGGCAATGCCATTGATTTTGTCGCTGGGAAGACCCCTGGGCGAGCCCATGTTTCGATTCCAGCTCCTAAATTGTCCAGAGTCCCTGTTGTAGGTTTGGAGGCCCTTGTCTCTTGTTCCGATCCACAACAGGCCATCCTGATCCACCAGGATATTACGAATGGCGTTATCAACGAGGCCATTGCTATTATTTGAGCTTGCCATTATCCGTGTCGCCATCCCAGTTAGGGGATCAAGCAAATTAAGCCCGCCTCCCCAGGTGGCAATCCAAAGAGTGCCATCAGGGTTTTCAGCAATGGACTTGATATGGTTATGAGAAAGTGAATTGGCGTCTTCTGGATTGTGAAAATAGCGAATGCTCGAACCAGTTTGGGGGTCAAAGCGGTTCAAACCAGATTTGCATCCCACCCATAAAACCCCCCCCTTACTCTCAAACAATGTCTCGACATGACTATCGCTAAGAGATTTCGGATTGAAGGGTTCCTCCATGTAGGTGGTGAAAGTGTAACCATCGTACCGGTTGAGGCCCGATTCGGTGGCAAACCAGAGAAAACCCTTGCTGTCTTGAAGGATGGCCGTTACCTGGTTATGGGACAAACCATCAGCAGTGCTCAGTGTCCGAAATGCTGCCTTCTCTCGGTTTATAGAGGGAAAGCCGGGAGGAGGTCCCAATATCAACATACATATAAAAGTCATACAAGACACAATGAATTCCTCCACATGGAAACCCCATGACCCTATAAGTATCTCCCATTTTCCACAGTTCCACAACCACCGGACCTGGCAGCAACATGAGATGCCGGATACCAATGCCACAGGGTAAAATAGGTGAATGATTTCAAGAATTAACGACGCGGGATTTTGGAATTTTCTGCCGATTGGGCTTCATATTTCGGCCTTTTTCGGGTATGCTTTGGGTGCTTAACTACTGGCATGTGGCAAAAGTAGTAAAAAGGCAGTAGAATTAGCTTAAACCATTCCTTTTCGAGGAGGCATTATATGACTTCATGGCCAAACAGAGATCTAGACCTCAAGATGGCAGCTTTAATGAAGGTAAAAATATCCCAAACTGCGCTTGAGAGACCTGCTTTCATTACCATATCAAGGGAATACGGCTGTGACGGCATGGATCTGGCCTGGTCCCTCGCCGAGGAGCTGAATAAGAAAAAACAGGAAGTCCCCTGGCGCCTTTTTGACAGAGAGTCTCTGGTTAAAATTGCGAGCCCTGAAGAAATTGACCACGACATGTTGGATGTACTGGACAAATATGGTCATTCCGAATTCCTCGGCTACCTGCAAGAAGCGCTTTTTGGCAAAAAAAGTCAGTATCTGGTAGTACAGAACATGGCAAAAATCATGCGAATGCTTGCACGGCGCGGAAACGTTATTTTCCTGGGTCGCGGCGGCTCGGTAATCACAAAAGACATACCGGGCGGTTTTCATTTCCGCATTCATGCGCCACAGGAATGGCGAGGCAGAAACCATGCGAAGCGTCACGAACTGGAGCATGATGAGGCTCACGAAAGAGTTGCAAAGAACCAGCACAAACGAGAGTCGTTTGTTAAAACCTATTTGGCGCAAGACATAGCAGATGCAAATCTCTACCATCTTTGGATGAACAACGCACTGGTTACAAAAACGCAAATGCGAGACATGATCCTCACTCTGGTAAATGACTATCTGGGTTAGGAACTCATGAATGAGATGCTGGAAAAAGGCGGGACCTGTCCCGCCTTTTTTTGTTTCTGGGGTGAAGGGCGAAAAAACAGGATTTTTTGAAATGTTTTCAGGCCCAGAAGGTTCAATAAAAGCCCAAGACGTGCTAGACTGTTGCGGTTTTGGTTGGAAGTTGCCCATCCGGCGCTGGTAAACCAACCCATCCATCAGGTACAACACATTGGAGGGACATCTCGTGAAAGTACACGAATATCAAGCCAAAGCAGTACTGGCGCGACACGGCGTGCCCGTGCCCAAGGGCGAAGTAGCGGATTCTCCTACAGAAGCCGTTCGCGCAGCTGAAAACATTGGCGGCGACATATGGGTCGTCAAGGCTCAAATCCATGCGGGAGGCCGCGGAAAGGGCGGCGGTGTTAAACTGGCCCGTTCAATGAACGAAGTCAAGGAACATGCCAAAAGCATTTTGGGTATGAATCTGGTCACTCACCAGACCGGCCCTGAAGGCAAGGAAGTACATCGCGTTTATATCGAGGAAGGACAAGATATTTCCCAGGAGTTGTACTTTGGAATCGTGGTTGACAGAGCGACTAGCCAACCCATAGTCATGGCTTCCAAAGAAGGGGGCATGGAAATTGAGGAAGTTGCAGCCGAGAACCCCGACGCTATTCTGAAAGAATATGTTGACATGTCCGTTGGGCTGATGCCGTTTCAGGCTCGCAAACTGGCCTTTGGCCTTGGTTTGGAAGGAAAAACCGTTGGTAAGGCTGTGAAACTCATGATTTCCTGCTACAACGCTTTTGTAGCCTCAGACGCCAGCATGTTGGAAATCAACCCCCTGATGGTAAGCGGCTCCGGCGATATTGTCGCTCTGGACGCCAAGATGGACTTTGACGACAATGCATTGTTCCGCCACAAAGATATTGTAGAAATGCGCGATCTCAGTGAAGAAGATCCAAAAGAAATCGAGGCATCGGGACACGACCTGAATTACATCACACTCAGCGGAAACGTTGGTTGCATGGTGAACGGCGCTGGCTTGGCCATGGCGACCATGGACATTATCAAACTAGCTGGAGAAGAGCCCGCAAACTTCCTAGACGTAGGCGGCGGCGCAACTCAAGAACGGGTTGAAGCTGCTTTCAAACTCATCCTTTCCGATGAATCCGTAAAAGCCGTACTCATCAACATCTTTGGTGGCATCGTCCGATGTGACATGATTGCCCGTGGCGTTATCGCTGCCGCCCGCAACTTGAATGTTCAGGTTCCCGTGGTAGTTCGCCTGGAAGGCACCAATGCAGAGGAAGGATTAAAATTGTTGGACGAGTCGGGCCTGGGTCTGATTTCCGCGCAAGGTCTGGCGGCGGCGGCTCAAAAAGTTGCCGAAGTTGTGAAGGGAGCGTGAGAACATGAGTATTCTGGTTAATGAAAATTCCAAGATTGTAGTGCAAGGCATTACCGGAAGCCAGGGCGCCTTCCACGCAACACAATGCCTTGAATATGGCACCCAAGTTGTAGCGGGAGTTACCCCAGGCAAAGGTGGCCAAATGGCCCTGGACGGCAAAGTGCCCGTGTATAATACGGTTGCCGAATCCGTTGAAGCAACAGGCGCCAATGTTTCGCTGATCTTCGTGCCGCCTCCGTTTGCAGCAGACGCCATTATGGAAGCCGCTGCCGCTGGCATCCAGTTAATTGTATGCATCACAGAGGGAATCCCCACTCTGGACATGGTGAAGGCCTACAATTTCGTAAAAGCCTCGGGCTCTCGCCTTATTGGCCCCAACTGCCCGGGCGTTATTACTCCTGGCGTTGCAAAAATTGGCATTATGCCCGGTCATATCCACAGGCAGGGAAGAATTGGCGTGGTGTCCCGATCCGGCACACTCACGTATGAAGCAGTGGGTCAACTCACAACATTGGGCATTGGTCAATCCACATGTGTGGGAATTGGCGGCGACCCGGTGATCGGCTCAAACTTCACAGACATCCTTCAGCTCTTTAACGAAGACCCCGACACAGACGGCGTCATCATGATTGGCGAGATTGGCGGAACAGCAGAAGATACCGCCGCCATGTGGGTTAAAGCGAATATGACAAAGCCAGTAGTTGGCTTTATCGCCGGTCAGACCGCGCCAAAAGGCAAACGAATGGGCCATGCAGGCGCCATTATTGCCGGCGGCAAGGGAACTGCTGCTGAAAAAATGAAAATTATGGAAGAATGCGGCATCCATGTGGTGAAGAGCCCTGCCGATATGGGCGCAAAAATGAAGGAAGCTCTCGGGCTTTAAACATCGCATTCCAATCTCTTAACGACCCGGCTAACGCCGGGTCTATCTTTTTGGTTATCACATTATCAGGAGTTAATGAAAAATGAGCTTGCAACGTACTTTTGCCATCATCAAGCCTGACGCATTTGAAGCGGGCCACACAGGTAAAATCATCGATAGAATTCTGGGTCACGGTTTTAAGATTTTCGCTATGAAAGTCATGCATCTTACACCAGATCAGGCGGAAGGTTTCTACCACGTTCACAAGGAACGTCCTTTCTTCAACGATCTGGTGGACTTCATGACAGAAGGTCCCATCGTAGCCATGGCTCTCGAAAGAGAAAACGCTATTTTGGAATGGCGTAATCTCATGGGCGCCACCAATCCCGAGCAAGCCGAAGAAGGCACGCTCCGCAAGGAATTCGGAACCAGCATCGAGCGCAACGCCACCCATGGTTCTGACGCTGAAGACACCGCCAACTACGAGCTTGGCTATTTCTTCAATGCTATGGAAACCGTTTAACCTCTATCAAACGCAATTGTCGAAAAAGGCCGCAATCCAAATTGCGGCCTTTTTTTTTCCAAGAGCCAGCGCCCTATTCTTTAATTGCAGTGGCCTGATCGTAGACCAGAAGCCATTTACCGTTTACTTTTTCAAAAATGCGGCTCACGTACATAGTGTTGAGATAGGGCTTTCCATCTCTTTCCTCTTCCCTGTACTCAGACTTTACCAAAGCAAAG
>JBNKOV010000289.1:0-6596 GCA_050294955.1 Holophagae bacterium | reverse complement strand
GACCGAATCTGCCTGAAACTGGATTTGAAACCGGGAGACCGGGTGGTTGAAATCGGTTCGGGCTGGGGCTCCTTCGCCGTTCACGCCGCGAAAAACTACGGCTGCCATGTCACCACAACCACCATTTCTCAGCAACAATACGACCGCTGCATTCAGCTTGTGAAAATGAAGGGCGTGGAAGACAGGGTCACGGTCCTCAAAAAGGACTATCGCGAGATGACCGGAACCTACGACAAGCTGGTGTCTATCGAGATGATCGAGGCGGTAGGTCACCAATACCTCAACGAATACATGGCGACATGCAGCAAATTGCTGAAGGAAAACGGCGTTATGTTGATTCAGGCCATCACCATCAACGACCAGTTCTACGATCAGGCCGTCAATAGCGTGGACTTTATCAAACGCTACATCTTCCCAGGCAGTTTCATCCCATCGGTCAGCGCCATCATGGACGCCATGAAGCACCACACCAATTTACGCCTCTTCCATTTAGAGGACATCACGCCGCACTACGCCGAGACTCTGAAACACTGGCGCGCCAATTTCCATAAAAACCACGATGAAATTCACAAATTGGGCTTCAGCGAAACCTTCATTCGCATGTGGGATTTCTACTTCAGCTATTGCGAGGGCGGATTCCGCGAGCGGGCCATCGGATGCGCCCATCTGGTATTCACAAAACCCCTTTCACGCATTCAAAAACTCAGCTACGAATAGAGGAGCGCGCCATGCAATTGATGATTCAACTCGCCGAAAACGGCCTATTTCCCGATGCAATCACCCGCCTGGGCATTCGCAGACTTCTCAAACAGCGACTGGACGCAGCGCCTGCCGATGAGGAATCCAGGCACCGTCAAAACCTGGCGCTCATTCAACAATTGCGCAACAGTCCCATCGCTTTAAACACCGAAGAGGCCAATGAACAGCACTATGAAGTTCCAGCCGAATTCTTCCAGCTCGCCCTTGGCAAACACCTGAAATACAGCTCGGCCCTGTTTCCAGAACCCCAATCGAGCCTTGATCAAGCCGAGGCTTGCATGCTCAATCTCACCATGGAACGGGCGCAATTGGCAGACGGACAATCCATTTTGGAGCTGGGCTGCGGCTGGGGCTCGCTCACCCTCAGCATGGCGTCCGCATTCCCCAAAAGCAGCATAACCGCCGTGTCCAACTCCAACTCGCAAAGGGAGTTCATCCTTCAACGCTGCAAAGAACGGGGCTTGACCAATGTTAACATTATCACCTGTGACATCAACCACTTCCAGACCCATCAACAGTTCGACAGAGTGGTTTCCGTAGAAATGTTCGAGCATATGCGCAATTACGAACATCTTATGGCTTCTATTTCTCACTGGCTGAAACCAGACGGAAAACTTTTTGTGCATATCTTCTGCCATAAAGATCACGCCTATCTCTTTGAAACCGAAGGATCTGACAACTGGATGGGCCGCTACTTCTTCACCGGCGGCATCATGCCCTCGGACCACCTGCTCCTGTATTTCCAGGACCATATGGTTATCGACCAACATCACCGTGTAAACGGAACCCATTACATGCGCACCGCCGACGCCTGGCTGGCCAATATGGACCGGCACAAGAAGCGCATTCGTGAGATTTTTGCGGAAGTGTACGGCGAAAGAAAAGCAGCCGTCTGGGTTGGCCGCTGGCGCATGTTCTTCATGGCCTGCTCCGAGTTGTTTGGTTATGATAACGGCAATGAATGGTGGGTGTCCCATTATCTGTTTAAGAAGAGGCAGCCTGCATGAACCCTTGGATTCTCGTAATCCTGACAACCGGAATTCTGTCGATAGTTATGGCCGGCCTGTGGCTTTTCGCCCGCCGCATCCAAAACTACGCCATTGTGGACGTGGCCTGGAGCTTCAGCTTTGGCCTGGTCATGCTTATCTATTTCAGCTTAAGCGGCAGGCATGGTTGGAGTTCCATGGCGCTCACCGCCCTTGTGTTTATCTGGTCTTCAAGGCTTGGAACCCATCTTTACGGCAGGATTGCGGGCAAGCCGGAAGAAGGCCGCTACAAAACCCTGAGGGAAGAATGGAAGGACCAACTTAACCTCAAATTCTTCTTATTCTTCCAGGCCCAGGGACTCTCAGTTGTGGTCTTGTCCGTCCCTTTTCTGTTTACCCTTTATGCGCCGGACCAGACCATGGGTCCGTTTCAATGGGCGGGACTGGTATTGGCCGTCATCGCCCTATCGGGAGAAACCATAGCGGACCGCCAACTCACACGATTTGTTGAAAATCCGCAAAACCGGGGCAAGGTTTGTAAAGTGGGTTTGTGGTCCTGGTCCAGACACCCCAATTACTTTTTTGAGTCTCTAATCTGGGTGTCGTTTACCCTGTTCGCCCTCAACGCGCCCTGGGGTTGGCTTAGCTTCACAAGTCCACTCATCATTTGGTATTTAATCCTGAACGTCACGGGCATACCACCCACTGAAGAACAATGCCTTAAAAGCCGTGGCCAGGCATACAGAGCCTACCAACAGGAAACCAGCGCCTTTTTCCCCCTGCCCCCAAAATCAGACAGAAAGCTGAATGGTGATAAAATAACCCAATAAAATTGCACCTATCCACATGGGCATGGGTTTTGCATCGAGTTCCCGAAAGAATGCCGGCAGGCATTTTGGAGGGAAGATGCAATACGCCCGATTTACCAGCCTCATGGAATGTTGTCACGCCGCTGTTCTCAGCTTGGATCAGGCGGGGGTCATTACCTATGCAAACCCTGAAGCAGGAAGACTATTGGAGCGCGACCCGGCGGCGCTGCCCGGTTTACACTTCACCCAAACCTTTTGCCCCGAGGCTCCTGCGGAATCATCTTCCAAAATTCGCCAATTCGAAATTCACTTGGGAGCCGGAGAAAACCAGAGGGTGTTGCACTGCTGCATCAATACCTGCACTGGGGAATGTTGCGCACCTGTAGGGTATATGGTCTCAATTGAGGACCGGTCTGAATGGCGCAAGCTCTACGAAGAACGAGAGCGATTGATGGAAATGGCGACCATCAGCGAAGTCCTCCCCACAATCCTCCACGAGTTTAAAAATCCCCTGGCCTCCATTCAGGCCATGGTGGAGCTGATGACCGAAGATTGTGAAAACGAATCGCTGCAAGACCAACTCCATGGCATTCTCATGGAAATTCGACGCATGAAACTGGGTTTTGAAGGGTTGGGCTCCACCACCCGCAACCTGAAATCCATTAGGCATCAGGCCGTGGACTTTGGAATTCGCGAGGCCTGCCTCATTTTTGAACGGCAGTTGAAAGCGCGGGGCATTGAATTAAAAACCCAAATCGAAACCATGCCCCTGCTCCCCTTCGACAGCGGCGGCATACGCGGCGTGCTCTTTAATTTACTCAACAACGCAAGACAAGCCTGCAATTCAGGCGACGAGATAGAGGTGCTTGCGGGCCTGAACCAGGGAGGCGAAAGCTTCTATTTCACAGTTCGGGACACGGGACCGGGCATGACCCCCGAAACCCTGGAGCGATGTACAAAATTGTTTTACACCACCAAACGCATGGGCAGCGGCATTGGCCTTGCCCTCTGTCGAAACGCGGTGGAAAAAGTAGGCGGCCGACTTGATGTAAGTTCGGTCCGAGGCCAGGGCTCATCTTTCACAGTAACCCTGCCTCTCAACGTGTAGGTTTGAAACTAGATCAAGGAGATTGTCAATGAATCGGGTCGAACAAATCAATGAAATCCTGCGCTTTATGCAATCAGGAACCCCGGATGTGGAGGGATGCGCCGTTGTCTCGGAAGACGGTCTGATGATCGCCTCCGCCTTTCCCCAGAGCATAGACGAAGGCCGAGTTGCGGGCATGACCTCTACCCTGCTCAGTTTGGGCGGACGGACAGCCCAAGAGCTGGAAAGAGGCAACCTGAAACAGGTATTCGTCAAGGGAGACAAGGGTTATGTGATCGCCCAGAACGCGTCGGAAGGCGTGGTTCTGGTAGTGCTCACCTCCGAAGACGCCAAACTGGGTCTGGTCTTTCTGGACATGAGGCGCGCGGTTGAACAGATTGGAAAGGTTATTTGAGGGGTATAACATATGGATACGTTTTATAGTTCCGAGGATCACAAGAACATCTGGCTGGATGACTTTGGCCACGGCCTGGCAGTGCAGGCCAACCAGCACATGATCGTCCACAACGGAGAGGCCATCATCCTGGATCCGGGCGGGCACAAAGCCTATAAAGAGACCATGAGCCAGGTCGCCGGACTCATCAAGATTGGCCAACTCAAACACATCTTTCTGTCCCATCAGGATCCCGACATTCTGGCCGCCGTGAACGGATGGCTGATGACTACCGATGCAAAAGCCTGGTGCTCTGCGCTTTGGGTCCGTTTCGTGCCCCATTTCGGATTGGACAAGCTGGTGGAACATCGCCTGAACCCCATTCCCGACGAAGGCATGATATTAGACCTCAACGGCGCGCCCCTCAAAATTCTGCCCGCCCATTTCCTGCATTCCGTGGGCAACTTCCACATCTACGATCCCCAGTCCAAGGTGCTCTATAGCGGCGACTTGGGCGCCTCCCTGGGAATGGACTACCGATTTGTACCCGATTTCGACGCGCATCTCCAATACATGGAGCCCTTTCACAAGCGCTACATGACCTGCAACAAGGCCCTCAAAGCCTGGGTTGACATGGTGGCGGATCTTGAAATCGACGTTATTGCTCCCCAACACGGCGCCGCCTTCAAAGGCCCGGAAATGGTGCAACGGTTCTTGGACTGGTGCGCCCAACTGGAATGCGGCATTGACGTTATGGGCGATATTTACAAGGTTCCTCAGTAACCGAAAGGAGGCCCGGGTGAAACGCATATTAATCGTAGAAGACGAGTTCTTTCTTCTAGAATCCATGGTTAAATTTATGAATGGTTTGGAGAATGCGCGAACCCGGGGATGCGCCAATCTGCGCGACGCCCTGGAGGCTATTGAGAAGCAGCCCCCGGATCTCATCTTCTCCGACATCAACCTGCCCGACGGTTCCGGGTTGGAGTTGATTAACTTCCTTAACAGCATGGACATCCGCATTCCGCTCGTGTTTGTGTCCGCCTACATTTCCGACTATCGCAATCACATCCCGCCCGACAGCAACATCATGGTTCTGGAGAAACCCATATCCATGAAGCGCCTTCGCGCCATTGCCCAGGAAAAGCTGGAAGAGAACGACGGCGACTATGTCTTTAAACTTACAGATTATCTGCAAATCGCGGCCATGGGCGGACACACCGTCCAGTTAAAATGCGGCGAAGACGGCTTCATCACCATGGTGAACGGCGACCCCTGGTCCGCCCGCTATAAAGACGAAGAAGGTGAGTTGGCCTTTAAACGCATGGTAGGCAGCGCAGAGGTCCACGGCTCCAGTTTGCGACTGAGCTGTAAGAAGATAGACGAACAGGAAATCGGCGAACGCAACATTTCCGGCAGCTTGGAGAACCTGTTGCTCAACGCGGTTTGGGAAGAAGAAGAGCACCTGAGACACGGTGGAGGCGAACCCGCCGGGGAACCCCTGCCCAATATAGCTGAGCTCATGGAAGAAGGCGTCGAGAAACTGTTGTCCAAAGAGTATGCCGAAGCGCTGAAATGCTTCACGCGGGTCCTGGAGTTGGAGCCGCAAAACACCACTGTAAAAGCCAATATCAAACGGCTGAACGAAATGGGTTTTAGTATAGATAAGGAGGCGTCGTGAAGTTACGTCTTGTAATAGCCAGCCAGAAAGGCGGCGTTGGTAAGTCTACGATTTCACTGAACCTTGCAGTTGCGCTTGCCCAAGCGGGCTACCGCACGGTTCTGGTTGACACAGATCCCCAGGGTGCTTTGAACCTGTCATTGGGCAAGGGCAATATGGAGTTTCCCGGCCTGGTTGAGATTCTGTGGAAGAAGGAGAATTTGGAGCAGGTGCTCATCAAGAGCAAGTTGCCCAATTTAAGTTTGTTGAGCAAAGGTCGTCTGGCAATGAAGAGCATTCCTCAATACGAGAAACTCTTGTTTGGCAGCAACGTGCTCGAATCCCTGGCTCAGGATTTGGAGAAGGATCACGATGTCGTTCTGTTCGACACCCCAGCCGGGCTGGGCATGGTGACCCGCGCTGTGATGCGCGTGGGCAGTCATATTTTGATCCCCTTTAAGGTGGACGCCATGAACCTGCGTTCCATCAACCAGATCCTGCAGGTGATCGAGATGGTTCAAAAAGAAGAAAACCCAAACTTGTCCTACCTGGGCATGGTTTTAAATATGTATGAAAAGGACAAGGACACCAGCTTCCGTGTTGCTTGCGATGTTTGGCAGGAGTTTCCAGGCGTTCTGGACACCACCATTCCCCATGCGGATATTTTCGCGAAGGCAACCGAACTCAGCGCGCCCCTGGCTTTGATCGGGCGACGCGAACACCCCGAAGCCAAACGATTTGCTGCTCTTGCTCAGGAAGTCCTGAGTCTGGTGGACCCTGTGGAGGAGAACTATGAAGAAGTTCGACAGCTCATATGATCGCGGCCAGGCAGTGAACCTGGCCGCTGTTTTAACCGGGAAAAAGACCCGAATCGACATGCCCCAACCGGGCCAAAAGGCGA
>JBNKOV010000288.1:0-6597 GCA_050294955.1 Holophagae bacterium | reverse complement strand
AAGACTTTATTATGAGAACTTCTGGAAACTATGGTGATACTGATACTACAGATATGTGGGATAATGTAGGTGGAGCTAGACATAGAGGTTTAGAGCTATCAACTATGGGAGAGATTACCGATTCTTTATCTTCCAGCCTCAAAAACCTGCTTCCCCATTTAGACAACCCTCAGTTGGAAAACCTGGTTCTTCAAATTCAGAATCTATACGGCGAAAGAATTCTCCAGATTTTGAACATCCAGGATATGAATGAGGCCCGGAAGGTTATCAGTGAGGCAGTCAACCATTACCAGCAGATGGACCCCGACACGCTCTTCCTATTTCATCAGAGAATGCAAACCTACCACCGAGAGCAAGAACGCCTTAGCACGCCTGAAAACCATGCGCCTATTCCGATGAAGTCCCTTGCCAGAATATTTCTAGGTTTTTTCTCTTTTGCAAGCTTTGGTTTGATCGCCAATTGGATTCCCTACCGTTTATCTGGTCGATTCGCCGAATGGTTCTCCTCTGGTCCGGTATGGACGGCCACCGCCAAGCTCGCTTGCGGCATGTTCACCTTTGGTTTTTATTATCTTCTCATGGGCCTGGCTCTAAACCATCTCCTAGGTCCAATGTCGGCTGTATTATTGGTTGGCACGACTATGTTGTCGGCCATAATAGCATTGGGCGCCTCCAGTCGATTCGCCTTTCGTCTGAATCAACTGCGCACACTGTGGCAGGCCTTTTGGACCCAGGACACCAATGAAGACCTGGAAGCAATGAGAGTAAGCCTCATCCAAGACCTTGAACGGTTCCGCGAAAGCTATGCATTTTTCAACTCAGAGGAGAATAAGATATGACGCAGGCGGTTGTATTTGAAAAGTTTGGCCTTGAAAACCTGAAAACGGTAGAAAGGGATCCAGGGCCGCCGGGTCCCGGAGAAGTTCGCATTAAAGTGCGTGCAACATCCTTGAACTATCGAGACTATCTCATGGTCATGGGCTTGTACAATCCTCGCCTTGAAATGCCTCTTATTCCATTAAGTGACGGGGCTGGAGAGGTTGTGGAAGTTGGACCAGGGGTAACTGGTCTGGCTATTGGAGATCGAGTTTGTTCAACGATGATTCCCGACTGGGAAAGTGGTGAAGCAGACGACTCGTTGTTTAAAAGTACCTTGGGCGGTCCGGCCATGGGTTTGCTTTGCACGGAACAGACCCTGCCTGAGCGCGCCCTGATGAAGATCCCAGATTGGTGTTCATACCAGGAAGCGGCCTGCTTGCCTGTTGCAGGTCTAACCGCTTGGAGAGCCTTAAGTGAGGCGAATATCGGAGCGGGATCTAAAGTGTTGCTTCTAGGCACCGGCGGCGTGAGCATCATGGCGTTAGGCATCGCCCAAGCACTTGGTGCGGAGTCGGTGATAACCTCCAGTTCTGATGAAAAATTAAAACGGGCCGCCGAATTGGGCGCCAATCATTGCATTAATTACAAGACGCATCCGAAATGGGCAAAAGAAGTTCAAGCGATTTACCCCAGCGGAGTCGATGCTGTCGTGGAAGTTGGCGGCGTGGGAACTTTTGACCAATCTGCCAAGGCGGTAAAATTTGGCGGCTGCATTTCACTTATCGGGGTTCTCTCCCATACAGAAAAACCGGTTAATTTAACGGCCATCCTAATGCGGAACATTAAGGTTCAAGGCATCCTCGTGGGCAGTAGGGAACACTTCGCCCAATACCTGGCCTTTCTAGAGAAAAATCAAATCAAGCCTTGTATTGATAAGGTGTTCACTGGACTAAACAGCGCGCCTGAAGCCTTTAAACTCATGGCGTCTGGTGGCCATTTTGGGAAAATTGTAATTGAGATTTAGGAGAGGGTGATGTCTATTTCTGGAAAAAAAGTATGGGTGACTGGGGGCGCTGGAGCCCTTGGCATGGCAATTTGCAAGGCCTTTTTAGCAGAAGACGCCGCTGTCTGGGCCCTTGACCGGGGAGAGGGCCGCTCTGCTGAACTTGAGGGAAATGATCGCTTCCATTTTTACAAGATAGACTTAACGAGCGAAGCTGAGGTCATAAAGCTTTTTAGTGGTATTGACGCCCCAGATGTACTGGTGAACGCTGCGGGCGGATTTTCAATGGCGCCCCTCAGTCAAACATCTCTTGAAGATTGGTCCCACATGCAAAAGATCAACCTCACAACGGTGTTCCTTACCTGTAGGGAGGCTGTGAAAGCCATGAACCCCAGCAAGGGCGGGCGCATTATCAACGTATCATCCTTTGCTGCTGAGGGAAGAACTGGCGGCATGGCCGCCTACACTGTCTCCAAGGGCGGCGTTATTGCCCTGACTCAAGCGCTTGCCGAGGAAACCCTTTCATCCAATATCACTGTGAATGCCGTGTTGCCAACAGTTATGGACACGCCCGCCAACCGAAACGCCATGCCCGATGCAGATTTTTCTACCTGGGTCCCCCTGGAAAACGTAGCGGCTACCATGATGTTCCTAGCCAGGGATTCAAGTTGGCATATCACCGGAGCCTGCATTCCTGTTCGAGGCCATTGCTGATCCCAAATCTGGAATTCCGCCCCTCCTTTTTTATTCTGACTTGAGTCCGGCTTAGACTAGTCAAATCCCCAAAAAACACGATCTTAAGACTCAATAGCCTGCCAAAACCCCAGATTTTTCTTGCAATCCCTCTCATTTGATGGGATTGTTGTTGCAATATGCGTCAGGTGGGGAGGGGACGATGACATCTCAGACCAAATATCTCGCAATAATTTTCATTTGCATATCAAGCGTCGTTTTATTTGCAGGAACGGATCTCATAAGGGGTTTTGATCAGGGAAGCTCAAAAGAACAGAGAGAACTTGAGGCAAAATTCGACTCGTTATTAAACACAGAAGGGCCGCGGGCATGGATGGAAAGAATGACCTCGAAACCTCACCATGTGGGGTCGCCGCACGGTAAGGCCAACGCCGAATTTATGGCGGAATTATTTCGATCTTGGGGGTTCGAGACAGAGATTGAAGTTTTTCACGTCCTCTTCCCCACTCCAGAAGTGAGAAGCCTGGAAATGACCAGTCCCAGCACCTTCAAAGCTTCTCTTTTTGAGCCAGGGCTCGATGAGGACGCCACGTCAAAGGTTGAGGGGCAACTCCCGCCCTATAACGCCTACTCGCCTGATGGAGATGTAGAAGCCGAATTAGTTTATGTAAACCAGGGTTTGCCAAAAGACTATGAAGAATTAGCCCGCAGAGGCATTAGTGTGAAGGACAAGATTGTCATTGTTCGTTATGGCGGCTCGTGGCGGGGCATTAAACCCAAAGTTGCAGCAGAACACGGCGCAGTGGGATGCATAATATATTCAGACCCCAAAGACGACGGATACGGCAAGGGAGATGTATTTCCCAAAGGTGGTTACCGTAATAAAGACAGCGTACAAAGAGGCAGCATTTATGATATGCCTCTATTTGCTGGAGACCCGCTCACGCCTTTTGTTGGAGCTACAAAAGATGCGAAACGAATAAAAAGAGCAGACTCTCCTGTGTTGGTGAAAATCCCGACCCTTCCTATTTCATATTCCGACGCCCAACCCCTTCTGGCTGCAATGGATGGACCTGTAGCTCCAGAAGAATGGACAGGCGGCTTGCCCATAACTTATCACCTGGGTCCAGGCGCTGCTCGTGTTCGACTAAAGTTAAAGTTTAATTGGGACCTCAAGCCCGCCTACAATGTTATTGCTAAATTGGAAGGAAACGAGCGGCCAGATCAGTGGATTGTTCGAGGAAACCACCACGATGCATGGGTTTTTGGCGCTGCAGATCCTGTAAGCGGGATGGTGGCGGTGTTAGAAGAAGCCCGCGCAGTGGGAGCTTTGGCCAAAACCGGGTGGCGGCCGAAGCGCACCCTGGTCTATGCTGGTTGGGATGCGGAGGAACCCGGACTCTTGGGATCCGTGGAATGGGCGGAAACCCACGCAGACCTATTGAAAGAGAAGGCTGTGGTTTATGTGAATTCTGATTCAAATTCCAGGGGCTTTTTCTACGCAGGAGGCTCTCATATTTTAGAGCACATGGTTAGCCAGGCTGCGTCAGAGGTAAGATCACCCCACCACGACATGACCGTAGTTGAGAGATTGCGATCCGCACTTGAAGTAGCGGGTCCAGAGGTTATTGGCAAGCAGATCACGCCCAGAGGGGATTTAAGGCTGAGCGCATTGGGTTCCGGCTCTGACTTTACGCCCTTCCTCCAACATCTCGGCGTAGCGTCCCTTAATCTTGGTTTTGGCGGTGAGGGCCAATACGGGCAGTATCATTCAACTTATGATTCTTTTGACCACTATTCTCGCTTCATGGACCCGGACTTTTCTTCGGCTGTAACGCTGGCAAAGGTTGCGGGCCGGATTGTGCTCAGATTGGGAAATGCAGATGTCATCCCCTTTGAATTCCAAGGATTTGTAGACACCGTCGCCATTTATGTGAAAGAGTTGAGCGAATTGACCGATGGAATGCGGAAGGCTACGGAGCGCAATAATAGGCTGATTCGCGAGGGCCACTACGCTGCCGCCGCGAATCCAAATGACCATTTACAACCGCCACCGATACAGGAACCCGTTCCTCATCTGAACTTTGCGCCGCTCCATAACGGCTTAAATCGGTTGCTCGATAGTGTTAAGAATTTTGAAGCGGCTGCAATGACAGGGAATCCGTCTGTTAAAGCACAGAAGGATCTAGACGCCATTTTGGGAAAAATGGAACAAGCCCTTACCCGTGAGTCTGGCCTGCCCGGCCGCCCCTGGTACCGACACTTTGTGTATGCGCCGGGATATTACACGGGTTATGGAGTGAAAACCCTGCCAGGTGTAAGAGAGGCTATCGAGCTGCGAAAATGGGAAGAAGCCGAGGCTCAAATTTTAATCGCCGCAGAAATTCTGGAGCGTTATGCCGCACGCCTGGACCAGGCTTCAAAAATTTACCGAAACTAACCCTTCACGAGGGCAACGCGGACCTGACGGTCCGCGCCTTCCCTGCGCCAGGCTATTGGGTCACCTTGATACGGTAATCACCAGAACCCGTTTGATTCCAATAGTGGCGAACCTGAACCAGATATTCACCAACCTCCAGATCACGAGATATTTTGGCGTTAAAATTCTTTCCGCCATCATCATCTTCCGCAATCAGATTGGTGTCACTGTCAGGTCCATAAAGGCGCATTACCACATCTGTGGATCCTTCCGTTTCCACATTATAAAAACCAGCAGCGCCAACCCGGAATCGGAATTGATCCTCTTCGCCAGGCGTCCCGATGGACGCTTCGGTTGCAGGCGCATTCACTTCAAGAAAAACACCGTCCTTTGGTTCCTTGGGGTAGGCCATTGTACTACCAATAAAATTCTTATCAGTATCTGACAGCACCTCATTCGCGTGGGTTGCTATTCCATTTTGAGTCCATGATGCTGGGAAAAAATACAACATCACCGAGTCAGGATCGAAGCGGGTGCCGTTCACCTGAGTTTCGCTATATTTGCGAAGAACATTGTGCCGAGTGGTTTCAGGAGACCAGCGGTTGGGCGGCCGCCTCAATGCGTTGATCACCACCTGTTCATTCCATTCAATACCGCCATCCGGATTCTGGTGTTCATGACCCAAGCCAATGGCGTGTCCAAACTCATGCAGGACGGTGCCCTCTTCCAGCTCCCAGCCAAAGTTCATGGTCCGATCAGTCAGTGGAAAGAAATTGCGGTTTAGAGCGTCAGTCCCTACTGCGGACCAGGACCCGTCTCCCTGAACAAATCCAACCCGAATCTCTGCATCATCGTCATTGACATATTCAAATTTTAAATTAGCATGATCCATCCATTGGTTGGCCCAACCCTTCACCTTTTCATGGTCTGCGGCCGAACCGCCCATAAATTTCACTCTCAGTGTCGCCCCGTTTGGCCACATTTTGTTTATCACCAATATAGCGCTGCCAACATGAATGTTGGCTGGAACGGACTGAAGCAACCCACGCTGAGGGCTGCCCCCCAATTCACTGGGAGGAATTCTGTCTACACAATATCTGTCTTCACTCATTTTTCAACCTCCTTGGTTTCGAACCGAGTTTTGTCGATTTTGAACTTGGGATTGGCATACTTTTTCGATACATTTAGTGTTATTTCTTAACCGAGAATCTCATTGTAGCGCACAATTCGATGTTTTGACAGAGAAAGACATCTACAATAGCTTCTATTCACCGGGACGGACACAAACAGAATTTTGACAAAAATAATTCACACCTGGCCGCCCAGCCCAGCCACGCAACAACTTTTCACTACTTTTTAGCAGATGGCTCATTCCCAAAATCCCACTGATTGGGTTATAGTAAGGCGGCTATGAGTAATTTATTTTATGCGGCAGCTTGCCAAACATCATTCCAATGTCCCAACACCCGAAACAAGATCGGGGAGAACACCGCTCGCATGTGCGACATGATCGAGCATACCATCGTAGGCTACGAACCATTCTTCGACGTTAGACTCCTTGTTTTCCCGGAGTTTGCTCACGCTGCGCCCATTTACGACAATGTAGAAGCGCTCTCCCAAAGGCTCGCTGTGCCCGTGCCCAACGAGCATACCCGGGCTTACG
>JBNKOV010000287.1:0-6630 GCA_050294955.1 Holophagae bacterium | reverse complement strand
ATCAGCTTCCATGGTTCCTTCGAACTTTTCACCAGCACCCATCTCAACCTTCCAGGCTCCCTCAGTCAACAGACCGCCATAGGCTCCAGAAAGCTTTTCCAGGTTTACATGCCAGACGAGATGCCCGTTCTGTTCGCTAATAGAAATGCCAGGAGTGTCTGGCTTCACCTTGATTCCTTCAGGAGTCGTAAGCCCAAGACTCACCTGATAAGGTTTGTTTCTACTCCAGGCGACTATGAATTTCAAGGTCGTAGCAGAGGCGTCGATGTCCAGAGTTTCAGTGACAGGTTTATCTCGGGTGATCAGGTAGGTCGGATCCAGCAACATGTCTAAATCCATAGCTTGACGAGCAACCTCAATGAAGCGCTTTTGCAAGTCTACAGCGTCATTGGGAACTTGCTCAAATGTTCCGCTTGTTTCAGAGGCCATTTCCTCAAGAATCGCCGTTTGGCCATTGAAGATATTAAAAGCATTGAAAGCAGTGGAATGAATTTCCATGCCAGCATCTCTCAGCTGATGGTAAGCAGGATCGGCCCATGGAGCTGTGTTCTCCTTGCCATCAGTGAAGAAGTGAACGATCTGCCGAGGTCTCTTATCTCCGATCCCGTCAAGCTGGGAAAAGCATTCATTTAGCGCTGCGCCGTAACAGGTGCTATTCCCAATGGGAGCAGTAGCAAAGGTATTCGTAATTGAAGCATTTAACACCCCCTGCCAGGCATTGGTTAAAGGTTGAAGATTAATGCCTGGATAGGGCTCCACGACATTGCCAAATCGGACCAGACTTACCCTGTGCCCTGCGTCTTTTTCCATAATATCAACAAATAATTGGGCCGCCATTTTGGATGCTTCCAAAAGGGATGTCACCCCATCGGTGCAGAGCGCATTCATGGAAAGGCTGCGGTCAAGAACGAGAATCAGGTCAACGCGAGGATCCGGAGCTATCCCCAAACCATCCAATTCGGAAATGGCTCTTTGCAGAAATTGGTTGGTAATTGCAGGGTCCTCAATCACCAGTAATTGTTCGTCATTTCGCAACATGCCGCTTTGGGACCAGTTCATGGACCCAACCACCAATTGGCCTTGCCCAGAATAACGAGAGTCGCGCAGCGCATCCTTAAGGAGTACTTTATGATGCATCGTGTCCGAATAGGCCAACTGGGCGTTGGGATAACCCATATAGGCGCTGTAAATATCCTCTGGAGGTGTCATGCCGATAGCGCCAAATAGGGGAAGTCCGGCGTCAACCTGGTCAAAAACAGGGCCGTCCATGAGATAAGCCGAACTATTCTGGCCAAATGCAAAGCCGGCGTGAGTAAATTGCTCCATGAGGAAGATTAGGTCCCGATCCGCTGAATCAATAAAATTTTCCAACTCTACGCTCATATTCAGGCCGTCCACAGAGGGCAGAAAATGAGTGGTCCAGTCGTAGGTGTCGTTCATATAGGCGTTGTAAATGCCATGAATGTCCGTTGGGTTGGTTTTAAATCGGTTGAAGGCGGCAAAACCCGGATCCGGGTTGACAGCTCCGCCCCAATTCTGATTGAACTGGTCTCGAAAAGCATCACAAATGCCAGATTCATCGGTAAGCAGTGCGTCTTCCGTTCGACCACCCGGATCGATAGAGGATGTAAGGTTTCCCGAAGAGATCCAAAGTTCTGGACTGGCAGTGGCTCCATCAACCAGAATATACTTGCTGTGATGAAGACCCATTTCCTGGACATGGGTTTTGTTGCTAAAATTATCGCCGTATTGATCAACAGGATCGGCTCTATAAATCTCCAGATAACACAGGCTCGACCAAGTTGATACACCTCCTTGATTTTGGCCAACGGTTACACTTAACCTTCCGTCATTTACCTGAATGCGTCTACTCTCCGGTAAACCGTCGTTGTCATTCTGACCGCCCAGGACATTTGCCCCCTTGAACTCTCCAGGCCCACAGTTCAGATATTGGCCGAAAAAGCCATTAAATCTGAAAATGTCCTGACCTTCCACTTGGATATGGTTCTGACTTCCGTAAGAAGCCTCTCCTACAACAAGGTGAACATAATAGTAGCCGTTGGGCAATTCAATTTCCCAGGTGTTGGAAGTGGTATTGGGCCTGGCATAGCAATGACCCAAAAGCGTACTCGTGTAGTCACCTGCATCCGCAGGTTGTGGGCCTTGCATGTGCATAGTGGCGTTGGCTGCCCACCCGTAACTGAATGCGCCTTGGTTTTGGAAGGTTAGGCCAGAGTCGGTCAACCAGCCACCCGGTGGTGTAACGGCCCCATTTTCTTGGAAATTAACGCGAGTTACCAGTGCGGGCAAATTATTGTCAGCAATCATGACTGGGCCTCGAAGGGACCGCAACACGCTGGGCTGTGTTCTTCTTGCCCGATCTACAATGAGGCGAACTTGAAGACCCGACGCCGCCTGGGCCGCTAACGCATCGGCAATGCCATCCTGGGTATTAAAAGTCATGGTGGCAACGTCAATCGAAGAAGTTGCGCTGTTTATCAAGTTAACGATTCGCGCCGGAAAGTTTACCTCGCCCTGTGCGTCGTTGCCCAACCAGGCGACACGTTTGTCTACCGGTTTTGTAAAGAGGACTTCCGTGCCTGACCAAAGGGGCAATTGCAGTAGAAGCAAAATTAGAATGGTAAATTGGACAATGGGACGATTCTCTCCTGGAGAATGCTTTAAAGGAACAAACATTGGGAACACCTTCTTAATCTTAGGGTTATTTGGCGGAACCTATTAATTGATTTACTCTGCTTCCCGCCGGGTTGCACCACTCTGAGCGCAGACGCATCAATCGGCTTGTCCGTAGAAAACCGAAATATTCAAGGTGGCCATCGCAAAAGAGCAAAGGTTATTTGCAACCTCAATCATCAGGTGCTCCATGAATGAAAATTATCTCAATCATTACAGGATCCAGTGTCTTAAAATGAGATTCCTCACATTTTTCTAATGACAAGAGCCTTTGGCCTACTCTTATGAAAGTCTTGGAAATAAAAGTGAAGCGTTATTTTCATAGGCTGATGTATTCAAGGGTCTTTATATTTTCATAAAGTGACACGGTGCCCAGGGTAGTCAAGTTGTATCTTGTTGACTACGGGAACCTGGAAATGCTTCTAAGAGCCTCCAGATCCTAAAATACAATCGGAGGTATACCATGTCCAATATCGACATCATTCGCGCCTGGAGAGATAAAGAGTATCGCATGAGCTTGAGCGCAGACCAAAGAGCGTCTTTGCCCAACAGCCCTGCCGGTACTATTGATGTTTCCGAAGCGCACAATGTACGTGGCGGAGTAACCGGCACACTGGAAACCTTCCGTTGCGGCAGCGCCTGCTACCAGTTCAGCTGCTAATTCGGGTTTGGCAAAACCAATAAGAAAGGGGCGCGGTTGACTGCGTCCCTTTCAATCACTAGTAGGAGAAGAAGATGAATGCTGTCGTATCCTTATCCCCGAAATGGTTGGAGGCTCTGAGCCTGTGCGAGAGGATCGCACTACTGGATGATTGCGCGAAGGTTACCGACACCGGTGAAAAACGTTTCACCCAATGGCGTGAAGACTTAAAAGACCTGAGTGATGATCGCTTTGAGCAAAGGCTTTCAGAGTGGGGATTGACACAAACGGCATTCAAAAAGATTTTAAGCGGCGATTACAGGTATTTCCAAAGGAATCTTGATCAGGTTCCGGAATGGATGGCTTCCATCGAGCAAGCGTTTTCCCAAAATGACGCATCTATTGAACTACCTTTTCCGCAAGAGCTTGAGGGAAAAAAAGGTGTTGGCTTCGTGGCGATTGC
The DNA here is from genome assembly GCA_050294955.1 of Holophagae bacterium. Taxonomy (GTDB): domain Bacteria; phylum Acidobacteriota; class Holophagae; order Acanthopleuribacterales; family Acanthopleuribacteraceae; genus JBNKOV01. The sequence goes on along the minus strand of JBNKOV010000287.1, from coordinate 2,833 downwards.
AGGACCCGTGATCCGCTTGGCGCTCGAACGCCTTCACCAGAAAACCAAATCTTTGATAGAGGCGCAGCCAGACCTCCCCTTTGACCCAGGTTCACCCGGCCCAATGTTCTTCAAGGCTCTGCTTCGACCTCTCGGTGAAATTACAGGACGGACCTTGGTCCAAGAGATGCATATTGCCCGGCTTCAAGGGAAGATTACTGGTGAAACACCCCAAGAACGCTTTTCACAGTTCATGACCATGTTGGAAAACCCAGATACCGCTCTGTCCATAATGGAACTCTATCCGGTCATGGCCCGGCTCCTTCACCAGACAATATCTCGATGGGAATGCTTTTGCGATGAAGCGCTGGAGCACCTTGCCTTTGATTGGGAAGAAATCAAGCAGCATTTCTTTGCCGGACAATCTCCAGGAAATTTAACTGCTTTTGATTTTTCTGCAGGAGATACCCATAGAGGGGGACGCTCTGTAGCAATTCTTGCATTTTCCTCGGGAGCCCGCCTTGTCTACAAGCCACGATCTCTTCAAATAGAAATCCAATTCCAAAAGCTTCTAGAATGGCTAAATGAACGCAACTCAGCGCTCCCATTTAGAATCCTAGATATCTTAGATCGTGGAGATTATGGTTGGGTTGAGTATGTATCGGCCAAACCTTGTATTTCAAAAGAGCAGGTAACCCGGTTCTATCACCGCCAAGGCGCTTTTCTTGCTTTGTTATATGCCGTGGAGGCGACAGACTTTCACTATGAAAATCTAATTGCCTGCGGAGAACATCCGGTTCTTATAGATCTGGAGTCCCTTTTCCAGCCGAGGTTTGGTGGAGGTGAAGTTGGAGTGGATGCAGTGAATGTCGCTGCTCAAAAGATGACCTTCAGCGTAGTGCGCATTGGTCTCCTCCCCGCAAAACATTGGACAGCAGAAAATAAGGAAGGAATTGATCTCAGCGGGATCGGAAACCGAGGAGGCCAATTAACACCTAATAATGTTCCTGCTTGGGACGGGCTTGGGACAGACGAAATGCGATTTATTAGGAAACGCCAGCCCCTGGCGGGAGCTAAAAATCAGCCAACACTCAATGGCGAGCATGTGAACGCATTACATTATACAGACGCTATTGTTCAGGGATTTTCAGACACTTACCGCACCCTGCTTTCCAATAGAAAGACGCTTCTAGCCAAGGATGGACCCATCAAGGCTTTTGAAGATATCGAAATTCGAGTCATTTTTCGGGGAACCAGAGCATATACCGTGCTTCACCAGGAAAGCTTCCATCCTGATCTTATGGCAAACGCATTGGAGCGAGAACGCCATTTTGATAAACTGAGAATTCTTGCCGAAGGCTCCTCATTTTATGACCGGATCGCATCTTTTGAGCATGAGGAAATGTTAGAAGGAGATGTACCATTATTTGTCACTCAAACCCAGAAGCGTGGAGTCTACAGCTCAAAAGGCGTGTACATAGGCGAACTGCTTGATGAGTCTGGTATTGGCGCTGCGATCAAACATATTGGAACAATGAGTGAAACGGACCTTCAAAAACAGATCTGGTTCATCAAGGCTTCAATGACCGCATTAGCCATGGGGGGAGAAAACCACCAGATGCCTTCCTACAAAGTTAGCAAAAGGCAAGAATTCGCCTCTCGCGAACGGATTCTCCAAGCTGCTGAAAAACTGGGTGATCGGCTCGTGAGCCTTGCTATCATGGGAGAGGAAAAAGACGCTTCTTGGATTGGTTTGAACCTGCTGCCAGACGAATCCTGGGCGTTGACTCCCGTTGAGTTTGATCTCTACAACGGTCACGCTGGTCTTATACTTACCCTTGCACGGTTGGGAAAAATCACTGGAAAGTCACGTTTTACAGATATGGCAAGGGCAGGATTGCGTTCACTTAAACGTCATATCGACGAGCCCAATAGAGACAGAGCAACCATTGGAGCCTTTAATGGCTGGGCTGGTGTAATTTACGTTTACATGCACCTTTCTCATTTGTTGGATGAACCCGAGTTGCTCAACGATGTAACTGTTCTCTTGGACAATATTTCAGGCCGCATTGCGGACGATAAAGATTTAGATCTTTTCTCCGGTTGCGCTGGCGCCCTGGTGGTAATGTTGGGTCTTCATGACCTCACAGGCTCTCAAAAATCCTTGGATTTGGCCATTTCCTGTGGAAATCGTTTATTGGAAACCGCGAAGCCAATGGAACAAGGCGTCGGCTGGGTCTTGCCAGGGGTAAGCCAAAAACCTCTGACAGGAATCTCTCATGGAAATGCCGGCATTGCCATGGCTCTAGCTGAGTTGTCATCAAAAACGGGCCGAGGTGATTTTGGCAAGGCCGCAAAGGAGGCCTTGGTTTATGAGCGCGCTGCTTTTTGTGAAAAAGAGCAGAACTGGCCAGATTTCCGCGCCAACTTCAGCGCATCTGTTAAAGTTGATCAGAGTAAACGTCATTTTGTTTTGGCCTGGTGTCACGGCGCGGTTGGAATTGGGCTATCGAGACTTAGAATTTTACCTCATATAAAGGACCCCTCATTAATCATTGAAATCCAAAATGCCCTCAACAAAACACTGGCCTCAGGATTTGGAAACAATTTTTCCCTTTGCCATGGCGACCTCGGTAATTTGGAGCTCATTTTGAGGGCCGGTTTGGCGCTGGAGGATGCTGAACTAAAAAAGAAAACGGATCAACTGACCAGTCGAATATTAGATGGCATGGAAGAAAACGGCTGGTTGTGCGGTGTACCGTTGGGAGTGGAAACCCCGGGTTACATGAATGGTCTGGCTGGGATTTGCGACATGCTGCTCAGGTTGGCGGAACCCCAAAAAGTTCCATCAGTT
>JBNKOV010000286.1:0-6641 GCA_050294955.1 Holophagae bacterium | reverse complement strand
TACCCTATGCCATGGCCGCAGGGCTTATGGCCATTCTTCTCTACACTGTGTCGGGTCTTATTCTATAAGCCTGGGTGCTATGGCGGAAGTCCCTTCAAAGAGTCGCTTTCCGCCAGATGAAATGGTAATGAGTTAAAAACTGAGCTCTGCTCTATATTGAAAAGCCCATCCGTGGCCAGCGTCTGCGAGACGTTGGGCCAGGATTTCACCGCCATTTTTCTCAGCAAAAGCCTTTTCCCTGTCAGTAATGGGAACCATCCAAAGCATGGCAACGCCATCCTCCAAGAAGTTTGGCAACTTGATGTGGGGCGAATTTCTCGGTCTGGGCACAAGCAGCATGTGACTAAACGCCGGGCCGCCAGGAGGACCGGGAATGGCGTGACAGGGAAGCGTTTGAAAGGGGCGAAGTGGCTGATAGAACTCCCAGGGCACGCCCGTTTGAGCGCTGACAAACCCAGGCGCTTCTGGGAGAAGGTTCTCTGTCTGCGCTTCCATGCAGAAGCCCAACTCTATACGCCGGAATGGGTTGGATTTACCAGGTTCAACTCCAGGCTGGGGACGAAGGCACATGCCTACGGAAAGAAAAATGCCAGCGCCCTGTATGGGGATGCGAACCATGCCTTTTGGCGGCCAGTAACCACCATCAATTGCGAAGTAGTTTGAGTACTGACCCAACTGTGATACATATGCGTCAACACAGCGCTCCGGTAGGCCATCCCAAGGGCTTCCCTCTGACTCCCAAGATTCCCAAAAATCCCGAGCAGCCATCACTCTTTTAACCATTTCGCTGGATTCCGACGGTCCCAACTCTCTGCAAATGGCCGTTTGTTCGATGCAATCACGAGCGTATCCAACAAAATCAGCGTAATCAGCAACAGGCGGAATAACAGCCAACAATTCCCCGCCGCTAAACAAGGCAGCACCGTTGCCCTCTTCGAACCACGTCACTTCGAGAGGCTCTTGTTCCAAAGGCTCTGCGCCTTGAACATGAGCACAGGCGCTCTTGGGAAGTAGAGGGGTTTGACCTGGCTTCAAATAATTGGCGTCAAACACATCCGGCGCTTCCACCAGATTTCGGATCCAACAATATCTTGTTTCAAACTCTATCTCGTCGGATCCTTCGAGGTAAAAATAGGCGACTCGATCATCCTGCACCACTACGGCCTGTATATTGCCATTTGGGTTAATTTCTTCAAATAGAACATGCCCTGCCATGTTAAAACTCCGTTATTTGGATTCGCCACCGTCCATGAGGAGCCATCTTAACATGTTATTTACCACCCGGGTTCACCTTTTTTCCGTTTTTATCGATAAACCACTGGGAGCCGCCTTCCATACTGTAATGCTCACCGTCGTACCGTTTCTCACATCCCTTGCATACACGAGCCTGACCGGCTTCAAATGGCCAGGCGAAATCAAATTCCGCTTCAATTATTATGCGCCCCTGAACATCGTAAAACCCCAACAGGTTATTTTCAGTGAATCGTGCAAGTCCCTCGTGAAAAGGATCGGGTCCGTTGTCATAAATAAAGGGACGCAAAAGGACCTGGCCGTCGCTGCGGATAAAAGCCCAGCCTTGTGAGTCAATTACATAGGCGCAACCCGTCTCGCTAAATGGTTCCGCCATCTGATACTGGGCAGGAATTAAGATCTTGCCTTTTGGGTCCTTATAACCCCAAAGCCCATCTTCCTCGTAAAGAGATGCATTTGGAATCTGAGCAGAGGGCGTTTCTTCGTCTAATCTTCCCGCCCCAGTACAGCAGGAAAGCCAGAGAAGGGCGCCCAAAAATAACTTTACATTGGCCATATTCAACCCCTTAATGGCATATTCCAACTGGGGTCAGTATACCATCAAATGCCAACAAATAGCTTATACAACCACCGAGTTCTCCGTGTAATTTTTGTGGAATTCACAAAGCGTCCAACAACAGATACCGGGATAAAGAAAAGAAGTAGATGTCATTGCAAAGCAGTGTTATACTTCCAATCGATTTCAGTTCCTTGAATGGAGAGGTGAAGTAATGGAGAAATACATTCCAATGATAACCGAAACTGGCATAAAGCTGCTGGGCGTCCTTTTAGTTTTTGCGATGACCTGGATATTGGCAAAAATTGCCAAAAAGGCAGCGGATCGCACGCTGAAAAAGCATAAAGTGGACATCACCCTCACTAATTTCATTGAGAATGCCCTGTATTGGTTGATTCTGCTTTTGGGCGGCTTGAGTTCTTTGAGTATTTTTGGCGTGCAAACCACCAGCTTTGCCGCCGTTATTGGCGCAGCGGGTCTCGCAATTGGTCTTGCATTCCAAGGAACACTTTCCAACTTGGCGGCAGGCATGATGCTTCTCATTTTCAGGCCATTCAAAGCCGGGCAAGTCGTTTCTGTAGCAGGAAAAACGGGCAAAGTAAACACCATCGGCTTATTTGCCACAGATATCGATACCCCACAAAATATTCGCATTATCATCCCCAATAAATCCGTATTTGGGTCCACTATTGAAAATTTCGGATACCATGAGACCCGACGTGCAGACGTTAGCGTTGGCACAGATTATGGGGCGGATCTCGCAGAAACCCGTAAGGTTCTGCAAAGCGCTATCGACTCGGTCGAGCTAAAGTTGGAAGATGGGGCTCATCAGGTTTTCCTTTCCGGCTTGGGCGACTCCTCTATCGATTGGCAAGTCCGCGTTTGGGCCAAATCTGAAAATTACATCAAGGTGTTGGAAGCCACCACTATTGCTGTGAAGGTCAAGTTAGACGAAGCCGGCATTGGCATCCCCTACCCACAAATGGATGTTCACATGGACAAGGTTTCTCCGAACTGATTTTCCACTTAACCATGGGCTTCAGACAGTGGTTTTGAAGCCCATTCACCCCTCTGCTTTAATGAACATGGATCATCCGTACTTCTTAGGCAATGAAACCAGATGGGTTATGCTGGTTAGTGCAGATCACATTTCAATTCTATGATCAATTAACCCATAAGGCCCGAGACAATTAAGCCAGGTAATTTGAAAATACTGGGATTGCCCTGGAAATTAGAAATCTGCCGCCCAATGACATGCCCCTTGCGGTTGGAAATAAACCAGGCTGGCTTCGGCCAGGGCCTAAATGGCCCGCGTATCACGCTTTTTTGAGGTTTCGCAAACATGTAGGTGTTGTGTACCACGCCCATTCCCGATTGAATATCGTAGATGTCATGACCGGGGAAAGCGCCCCAAGTGGTAGAACACATCGCGTAGCCCATTGCAGCCCAGTGGTTCACCGAAACGGTGCCGTAGCGTAATTGCGAAATGGCCTTTTCCAATGCATCCCGTGTTTCCGAACTCTCCTCTGCCGAAGGGTTGATGAGAATCGTGGCGTTCAAGGTGCCCCAGAGTTTATTATTACAAAATGCCACAGCTTCTTGAAGGAATGTAGGCGCAGAAGCGCTGTTTAAAGATGTTTCACCAAAAACGCTGCAAAAAGGCTCTTTCCTGAAGCAGATATCTTCGTCGCGATTACTGTCCAAATTAGGGATGAACATCCAGGGAAGATCCCTTTCCGTTCGATCGCCAAATTCTTCGCCTTCAGGGTGTTCCCATTGGAACAGATCGTAATTGTCCCTAGCGCCCGGGTAATAGGCCGGCCTGCATTCCGTGAGGGTTAGACGATCTCTGATTGCCTGAAGGAACGCCTCTCGTTGCGGCCATTGGGAGGATGTAATCAACACCCTGGTGGCATTGCAATTGAAACCAGCATTATTGACAAGCGAGGAAACCAGATTCTCCGCCTGAAAAACAAGATCCTCATCCGTCCATTCGCCCGGTACGATAATGACTGGACTCACATTCCCCAATTCACTGGAAATGGGTTTGTCCAAAACAGGGGCTTTCGCCGACTTTCGCATAACCGCATCTGAGCCGAAAACGATGGCGTCGTGGGTAAGATTGGACCCGGTGATATGTATTTCGTCAACCAGATCGTGATTGCACAAATAGGCGCCTTCTTTGGCCTTGCCATAGACAATTTTCATGTAACCATGTTTAATGAGAGCGCGAAAGCCTATCTCCAGCAAAGATCCCAAATAGGCGTTTACGGGATGCATTTTGAGGATGACCACTTTCTTTTCAACGAAGAGCTTATACAACGCGTCCATGGGGCCAATAGAGGAGACATTCCCGCCACCCAGAACCAGGGCGATGCCCGCCCCTGGTGGGCTCTTCTTGTAGGCTCTTGCAATGTTGTCGTCAAAATTCTTTAGAGTTACTTCCGGATCCATGCGCACTTCAGCTCGGGTTCCACCAAACATGATCCGGTCATAGAGGTTGCAAGGAAACACTGGAGCCACGACCTGACCTTCGCTGTTCACCGTTAATTTCCCGGGAAGAACCGGTTTGCCTTTGTGAAGAATGTCGGAAAGGGTGTTCTTAAGCAGTTTCAGGTTTCGCAAGATTGAAAATGGGCCAGACAACCATTCTTGACCGACGGCCTCCGCGGATTGGACCCGCTTGCCCTTAAGTGAAGCTTTAACCCAAGAATCGGAAATAAAGACAAAATCGTCGATGAGCATCTGCAAAAACGACATGCATTCTTCCACGGCCAATCGTGACCAGGAAACTTTATTCGCAGCAAGAATCTCCAGCGCCTCGTCCATATCATGTGGGGACGTAGCAAGACCGGAGGTCTTTTCGAGCTTTTGCTCGTAATCTGTAAAAGGCATGTTTCATTCCTCTGGAATAAATGAATATATTACATGCAATATGGAGCCTGAAAACGGAACATTACAAACTATGGACATTGAATAGATGGGGGAAACGGCCAGGTCGAAAACGGGGGTGTTAGACCTGTTGGCCGAACCAACGTCACAAGACAATTCTAACACAAATGAGCGGGTAAGTAAATGTTGAGAATGATTGAAAGTAGCGGTGCGCCAACCGTTTCTTCCTTCAATAGGCGCCTTTCTTCAACCCCAGAAACTTCCAAAAGCGTAACCAGCCGCAACCCCAATAAAATCACGGTCCACATCTTTGACAGGTTAGAAAATACCCGGACATCCCTCGATGGGTTGGGATGTCCGGGCCTCGAGATGTTCAGAGGACTCGAGATTGAATAAGTGCTTTACTCAAGCCGGTATGCCCAGCTTTCTAAGGCGAAACCGAAAGGTGCTTCTATTGAGCCCCAATTGTTCCGCTGTTCTTGTTTTATTGCCGTTATTCAGTTGAAGCGCGTGCTCAATATAGGCCTTCTCCATCTCGGCAAGGGTTCTTATGGGTTGATTTGGATCGAAAGGAAAAATTGCCCTATCTTCAAATCCTTTGGTTTCTCCCAGGGGCGCGCCGACCAGAATCCGTTGAACGGTGTTTTTCAATTCACGAATGTTGCCAGGCCAGTCGTGCTGCTTCAACCGGCTCATGGTATCGGAACTGAAACCAGTAAAGGGTCTGCCCAATTCACCACAAAACGCCTCGGCAAAGTAGTTTGCAAGAAGCTCAATGTCCTCACGACGCTCGCGAAGCGGTGGGAGTTGGATCGGAAATACGCTTAAACGATAATACAGGTCTGCCCTGAATCGCCCCTTTCTCACCTCTTCCATCAGGTTCCTATTGGTAGCGGCGATAATTCGAACATCCACTCGACGCTCCTGGTGCTCTCCCACACGTCTGAACAGGCCGTTCTCCAGAAGCCGAAGCAAGCGAACCTGAAAAGCCTGAGAGGCTTCGCCTATTTCATCAAGGAAAACGGTTGCGCCGTGCGCTTCCTCAAATATGCCGGGTTTGTGGTCATAGGCCCCGGAAAATGAACCTCGCCTGTGGCCAAACAACTCGCTCTCTAAAAGGGAATCGGGCATGGCGCCGGCGTTTTGACTCAAGAATTTCTGATTTCTTCGCTTGCCCAGTCCATGCAAGGCCCTCGCAGCAAGCTCTTTACCTGTTCCCGTTTCACCTTGGATAAGCACAGTGATATCTGTGTTGCTGGTTTTTAGAATGGTGTCGCAAACACGTTCCATGGTCTGGCTGCAATACACCATATCCATTAATTTCTGAGGTTGTTTCCTCTCTACGCCTGAAAAATGAGCAACCGTTGAAGTAGGGGTCAGCATGGGTTTGCATCTCCTTCTGCCTTTGTTCGTTTAAGCGTAAAAGGCCGAAGAAAACGGCCATATTTTTTTAAAAAAAATGGCCGTTTCTATGGAGATGTTTTTGGGGCGCCGCCAATCTTCTGATTTATTTGTATTTAAAGCGTTAAAGGCAATGGGTTGCGACGCTCAGATTTCATAAAAACCTGAGCGCAAGGGACGAACTACTCGCTGAAATTCTTCAGCATAATCTCAGGGTCGTTTGTGGGCAACTTACAAGCGTAATTCTTGCAAACATAAGCAGTGGCCTTGCCTTTTATAGCTTCCTGCTCTTCAGTGTACGGAGCAAGCCCCACAATATCACCGCCTTTTACCGGGCGGAACACAACGACCTTCTCAGGGTTAAAGGGTTTGTACAATGCGCTGACCATGGCGTTCGTATCGCTAGCGCCCGGTTTTCCCACAATTACGACTTCAAAGGACGGGCCTTGTGAAAAGGAAATGGCCTGCATGAGGAAGCCGAAGGAGGAAGGACTCCTGGTCACTTGAGCCGCAAATGCACGCAGCAACTCTTCCGCCTTTT
>JBNKOV010000285.1:0-6655 GCA_050294955.1 Holophagae bacterium | reverse complement strand
CTGCGTTGAGCTGAGATCATAGGAAAGATTTCCAGACCCATGGGCTCGGTCGCGGCGCCTAGAAAGTGAAGACGACCCTTGGGCCGTAAGGCTGCTATATAAGCGTTCCAATCCAAGGTTACATTGACCGTGGAGAGGATGACGTCAAATTTTCCAGCAGCAGCTTGCAGTGCTTCTGGATCTCGGGAGTTTATCACATGGTGGGCGCCGAGAGCCAATGCCTCTTCTTCTTTGTTTCCACTTGATGTAAAAGCGGTTACTTCGCAACCCCAGGCTTTCAAGAACTGAAGCGCCATGTGACCCAGACCGCCAATGCCAATCACCGCGGCTCGATCAGTTGGTTTTACGCCAAATTGGAGCAGGGGATTGAATACGGTGACGCCGCCGCAAAAAAGCGGACCCGCGCTGATTGCGTCCAGATCTTCCGGCAGGACGAAGACAGATGCTTCGTGAGCGCGCACCTTGTCTGCAAAACCGCCATGTCTGCCTACAATCGTCGCTTCTGAATTACCGCACAGGTGCTGGTCTCCTTCGTGACAGCTTGAACAGCTCTGGCAATAACGGGAATGCCATCCCAAACCTACGCGGTCGCCAACCTTCACGCTACTTGTCTCAGAACCCGTTTTCCCAATACGACCCACCACCTCGTGGCCAGGAACAAAGGGAAACTGGGTCATGCCCCAGTCGTTGTTCGCCATGCTCAGATCGCTATGGCAAATTCCACAGGATTCTACTTCTATTTCTACTTCATGTGGGCCAAGGGGGCCAGGATCATACTGAAATGGCTTAAGATCCCCTCCGGCCTCAGTTACTGCAAATGCTTCAATCATCATATCACCTCCTGGATTGAATTGTAGGGCTAGAGGGATTTCAAAAGAATACCTGGGCCTGTCAATTTCATGCACAATCCTGTCAGACCACATACAAAATGGGATGAAAAGTGGTATGATTCATGAGTAAAAGTAGGAAGGGGGGTTGTTATGGATACGATGGTGGAATTACTTGAGAAATTCAATTTGCCTGAGGGCATGAGCCATGGACCCATGGAAGGCGTTTGCTTTTACAAATCCAGCGAGCCCCTTGCTCGCACCCCTCGCTTATACGATCCGGGCATTTGTATTCTGGCTCAGGGAAGCAAAACGGGTTATCTCGCGGGACGCCGATTTCACTACGACTCAAATAACTATCTGGTAACCACCATGGCCATGCCATTTGAGTGTGAGACCCATGCTTGTCGGGAGAAACCCATGTTGGGCTTTTTTGTCTCTATCGACATGGCGCTTCTGGGCGAACTCATCCATCAGTTAGGGATGAGGCGGTTTCCTGGCAACTCTTTAGAGGCGTTGGGGCCTGCGCCTTTTGAGCCAGAATTTCAGCAGGCCGCTGTCCAGTTGTTGCAATCTATGCATTCCGAAGAAGAAATACGGGTGCTGGGGAGACAGCGCAAGAGGGAATTGTATTATCGAGTCTTAAGCGGCCCTCAAGCCCCTGCGCTACATGCCTTATTTAATACCGGGGGGCATTTTGCCAAAATCGCCAAAATTGTAGGCAATTTGCACCAGAACTATGCGGACCGATTGGTTGTGGATGATTTGGCCGCCCAGGTGCATATGAGTCCTTCTACCTTCCACAGGGCCTTCCGAGATGTTACTTCTGATACGCCTATTCAGTACTTGAAAAAACTGAGGCTAAACAAGGCTCGGGACTTAATGATGGAAGATTCCATGACGGTTTATATGGCGGCGGACAAGGTGGGTTACGAGAGCGTGTCCCAGTTCAGTCGTGAATTTAAACGCTATTTTGGCCAAAGCCCTGGGCATATGTCGCGGCTGGGAGCGGAACTTGTTGAAGCAGAGTAGTTTCGACAGTCACACCCCCATCTTTACCCAACGCTTCAGTCAGAATGGCGGGTGCAGAGGTTGCCCGCAAGCCATTGACGGCTATTTTTAAATAAGGTCCAGAGTCTTTTTTTGAGACCCGATCAGGCGTGAAGTGAGTTGTAGTCTAGCCTGCACCCAACCAATTCCACTTGTTAGACTTCAAGGTCTGGGGCCTGGTTGCTCCTGGTCTCCATCTTAGATTTGGGGGTTGAGTGGTTGTCATGGGAATACGGTTAGGGTAATTTAATTTGTCCTCATTTGTGCTATGGTCTATAGCAGGGGGAAGTCTGCGTCCGAGAAAATTTGGGCGATTGAAATCCTGGCATGGAGCTTTTTTCATCTATTCATTTATTTCGGGAGATGTCCTTCCATGCCTGAGAGATTCCATCAATCAATAATGACAGGCTTTTGTGGCGGATGGTATCCAGTCACCCCCTTGTCAATTGGTCCCACCTATCATAAGAAATGAGGAGAGGAAGATGTTGTTCCTTAATTCGAGGCTGCGGTCTGTCCTGACTGTCGCCGTCTTTTTCCTTGTTGTGTCGCCTCTGGCGGCTCAAATTCCAGCGAATTATTATGACTCGGCTACCGGTCTTACCGGCGAGGCTCTGAAAAATGCGCTGCATGAGATTATTGACGATCATGTGCGCTTTCCCTATACCAGCAGCTCCACAGATACCTGGGATATTATCTCCGATGCTGACGAGGATCCCAATAATCTGGCGAATGTTCTGGTTATCTACAAAAATGAGAGTTATCCCGAATTAGATCACTCTCTTTGGAACCGCGAGCACTCCTGGCCCAAATCCTACGGATTTGGCGATGATGGCTCCTGCAACTATCCATACACGGATGTTCACCACTTGTTTGCCTCCAATATCTCCTACAATGCGGCGCGGGGCAATCTGCCTTTTGCCGATTGTGATGCCGGCTGCAACTCCGAGCCCGTGACTGGCATTGCCGACGCAAATTACTGGAGCGGTTCTGGAAGCTCCGGTTCTTGGGAACCCTGGGATGGCGTGAAGGGCGATCTTGCGAGAGCCATGTTCTATATGGCTACCCGCTACCAGGGTGGAACTCACGGCGTTACCGGTTGTAGTGAGCCCGATCTGGTCCTCACCAACAACCGTAACCTGATTCAAACCGGCACATCCTCGGTTGCTTACATGGGCCTTTTGGACACGCTATTGGCCTGGCATGCGGCAGACCCTGTGGATGCTTCAGAGCAAATGCGCAATGATGTGATTTACTCCTATCAGGGAAATAGGAACCCATTTGTGGATCATCCCGAGTATGTAACTGAAATTTGGACGGCTGGCACTGAGCCAGGCGGTGGGGATCCAGGCGGTGGAGATCCAGGGGGCGGAAACCCGGGCTCTAATAGCCCCGATCTCTTTTTCTCCGAATATGTTGAAGGTGGTTCCAATAACAAGGCTCTTGAAATTTACAATGGTTCCGGCGCCGAGGCGGATCTGTCTCAGTATACGGTGGAGCTTTACAGCAACGGTTCTACAACCCCCGGCAACACTCTGACCCTGTCTGACGCGCTGCCCACTCTGGCCGATGGCGCCGTTCTGGTAATTGGCAATGCTTCGGCGGATCCGGCGATTCTCAATGTGTCCGACATTACCAGCTCCGTCACCTTCTTCAATGGCGACGACGCCATTGTGCTGAAGAAAAACGATGAAATTATCGATGTGATCGGCGTGGTGGGAAGTGATCCCGGTTCCGCATGGGGTACTGGCGATGTGTCTACTCAAAACCGCACCATCCGGCGTCTCGCCACGGTCTGCGCTGGCGACGTTGACGGATTTGACAATCCGACTGACTTGAGCGATCAATGGGAAGGTTTTGCTCAAGACACTTTCGACGGATTGGGCAGCCACGTGGCGGATTGCACGCCGCCGGCTGGCAGTCAGGATCTCTTCTTTTCCGAGTATGTGGAAGGGGCTGGCAACAATAAGGCTCTGGAAATCTACAACGGAACGGGCGCCGACGCGGACCTGTCCCAGTACGTGGTGGAACTCTACAGCAATGGTTCTGCGACGCCAGGCAATACCCTAACCCTTTCAGACGCGGCGGCCACGCTGGCTCATGGCGGCGTACTGGTGATTGGCAACCCGAGCGCCGACGCGGCCATTATCAACGTGTCCGACATCACAAGCACGGTCACCTACTTTAATGGGGACGACGCTGTTGTGCTGAAGCACAATGGGGTTATTATCGACATGATCGGCGTTGTGGGCAGTGACCCAGGATCGGAATGGGGCAGCGGCGATATTTCAACCGGCGAGAACACCATCCGTCGATTGAGCACGGTCTGCGATGGCGATGCGAATGGTTTCGACAACCCAGGCGATATTAGCGATCAGTGGACGGGTTATCCACAAAACACCTTTGATGATCTGGGTTTCCACACCACCGATTGCGCACCTGTTAGCGGCGGGGCCGACAACCTCTTCTTCTCGGAGTATATTGAGGGGTCCAGCAATAACAAGGCATTGGAGATCTTTAATGGCACGGGTTCAGATGCGGATCTGTCTGAATACGTGGTTGAACTCTACAGCAACGGCGCGACCACTCCTGGCAATACCTTGACGTTATCCGACGCAGCGGCGACTCTGGCAGACGGTGATGTGTTGGTGATCGCAAATGCTTCGGCAGATGCGGCGATCTTAAACGTTGCTGATATTACCAGCTCAGTTACCTTCTTCAACGGCGACGACGCCATTGTTCTCAAGCATTTAGATGTAGTGATCGATGTGATCGGCGTTGTGGGCAGCGATCCCGGGTCCGAATGGGGCAGCGGCGACGCATCCACCCAAAACAACACCATCCGGCGTTTGACCTGCACCGGCGGCGATCCGGACGGCTTCGATAATCCCAGCGATATTTCGGACCAATGGGCCGGTTTCCCCTCAGATACCTTCGATGATCTGGGCTCCAATGTAACCTGCACCGGCGGCGGGGTTAACCTGCCCGTGGTGATAGATTGCGGATCCGACATCAGTCTGGATGCAGGCACTGGGGGCGCAACCACCGTAAGCGCCAGCGACGGAGACGGAACGATTGCTTCTATTGTGGTGACCCAGGTAACGCCTGCGCCTTCAACCGGCTCCATATCCGCCGGATCATTGAGCGGCGACGCGGTTATTGTCACGGTGTCATCTGATGTGCCCGCCGGTTCCTATTCGGTGCTCATGACCGCCAGCAATACAGATGCAACACCTCAAACTGCAACCTGCTCATTCGCAGTGACCGTAAACGCGCCAGCCACTGGTTGGGTGATTAACGAGTTTCTGGCGGATCCGGCAGGCGATCTCACGGGCGACGCCAACGGAGACGGAACCCGGGACGCCTCTGAAGATGAGTTTGTTGAGATTGTGAACCTCACCGGCTCCGGTCAGGACATCTCCAATTGGACCATTTCCGACGCCGTGGGTGAAAGACACACCTTCCCAGCAGGCACCGTGATTGATCAGGGCTCTGCCATCGTGGTTTTCGGCGGCGGAACGCCTACGGGCTCTTTTGGCGATGCGACCGTTCAAGTCGCTTCATCGGGTCTTTTGGGCCTGAACAACGGCGGCGACACCATTATCTTCGCCAACAACGTCTCTGCCGTAATGGCTCAGTTGACCTACGGCAGCGAAGGGGGCGGTGATCAAAGTCTTACCCTGGATCCCGATCTCAGCGGCAGCGCCTATGTCCAGCATTCCACGGCGACGGGTTCTGGAGGGACGCTGTTCTCACCGGGCACTTACACAGACGGCTCGCCGTTTGGCGGGGTGTTTGCAGCGGATCTGTTCTTCTCCGAGTATGTGGAAGGGTCCAGCAGCAATAAGGCTATTGAGATCTTTAACGGAACGGGAAGCGCAGTTGACCTGTCTCAGTACGTGGTTGAGCTGTACTCCAATGGCTCCACCAGCCCCGGCAACAGCCTGACTCTTTCAGACGCGAAAGCCAGCCTGCTCAATGGGGAGACCCTGGTGATCGCCAATGCCTCGGCAGTTGCTGACATTCTGAATGTGGCTGACATTACTTCCAGTGTTACCTTTTTCAATGGCGACGACGCGCTTGTGCTGAAACGGAACGGAACCATCGTCGATATGTTTGGCGTGGTTGGCAGTGATCCAGGCTCCGAATGGGGTTCTGGCGACATATCCACCCAAAACAACACGATCCGTCGTTTGGCCGCGATTTGCAGCGGCGATCCCGATGGTTTTGGAAATGCTGGTGATATCAGCGATCAGTGGGAAGGTTTCCCTTCAGACACCTTCGACGGTTTGGGTTCTCACAGCGTGCTGTGCGTGGCTGGCGGCGAGGTTGCCGTTGATTGCGGCGACGATGTGAGCGCAACCGAAGGAACCCAGGTGGTGAAGACCGTTCTCGCCGCCGATCCCGACGGCGTGATCGCTTCGATCACGGTAACCTCTGTAACGCCAACTCCAGCAAGCGGCTCCATTGCGGCAGGCGCTTTTACGCCGGGCAATCCCGCTGCTTTGGACATCATTGTCTCATCTTCGGTTCCTGCAGGCAGTTATGTTGTAGAAGTTGAAGCGGCCAACACAGACGTTCCGGCTCAAACCGGATCTTGCCAGTTCACTGTGAATGTGGCGGGCATGGCGACCATCGCTCAGATTCAGGGCGCTACCGACGTCTCACCCTACGCCAATCTCATTGTCACCACGCCTGGCAATATCGTGACGGCGATTACCAGCACCGGTTTCTTCATGCAGACGCCGGACAATCAGACAGATGGGAACCCCAACACTTCG
>JBNKOV010000284.1:0-6673 GCA_050294955.1 Holophagae bacterium | reverse complement strand
TCCTCAAAAGTCTCATTTGAAACCTTCATGGGATCCAAAAAGAGGAACCACCCCTTCCACGACCTGTCGCAGTTCTCATGATTGCCGCGAACAAAGAGCCAGGGCGCCGCAGCCAGAAGCGGTCTTGCGGGATGAAAAAAGTCCACCCGCCAGGTTGGCCAATTATCACCGTAAGGACTGCCTTCACAGCCTTTATTGCCTTTTGGACATGGGTATTCCCGATAGAGATAATCCCCAACATGAATTACCAGATCCGGATTCATCGCGGCGGCAGAGGCGGCAATTTTGTCGAACTGCCATTTGGGACCCTCGCCCTGGCCGTTGCAATTCTGCACATCGTCATTCTTAATTCTACAGCCCGTATCCCCCAAGACAACAATGGTTTGTGGATCTTTTTTGGCTATGGGCAACGACTGACCATTAACGACCACACTGCGAGTAGACGGCGGAATCTTAAGCTCACAAACCTTCACAGGAAAACCCTCCGGCGAAGTCGTCACCCGAGGGAGCGTAGGCCTGGAAGTTCCGTCTAGAGCCACCTTCGGACAATCGTCCCCTTCAGAAACAACCCGCAGAAGCGGCCCTTCCGGCCCCAGCTCAATCCAGGCAAAATCCTCGACCGCCAACACCGGCATTCCCAGCATTAAATTAATCAAAATGAAACTCTTAACGTATTTGGACAGCATAGCAAATCCCCCTAAAGCTCGATTCTGAAATCTCAATTATTTTACAGGAGAAATCACCTCGCCACAATTGAATTGACCTCAAGCCGGGTTAGCAAGGTCACACAGTCGCGGGTTGTGGTATGATGAAGCCAATCGAGCGAATTGAGGTATAAGCCATGTCAGATCAGCCGCCAAAATCAGAAGAGACCCACATCCATGAGCCCTTTTCAATCGAGGACGTACCCTGGGAGACCTTCCAAAAGGGAGATCGATTCAAGGTAAACTACCGTTCCTTGGGCGACCACGGCGGCGGAAGCCATCTCGGCGTATCCTATGAAACCCTGGAGCCAGGAAAGCAGGCCTATCCCGCCCATTATCATTATCTTGAAGAAGAACACCTCATGATTCTCAAAGGCTCCCTCACCTTGCGCCTGGGCCAGAAAACCTATGAAATGAAAGAAGGCGATTACGTGTGTTTCCCCGCCGGACAGAAAGCGGGACACGCCATCCTAAACAAGGGAACCCAGCCCTGCACTTACCTGATGATCGGCGAGCGCAATCCCAGCGAGGTATCCGTATACACCGATACCGGCCGAATAGGGGTTCGACTCACACAGCAGGGCTACCACAAAGACGCCAATATGGATTATTGGGAAGGCGAGGATATCTAGAACGGGGAGAACAACATGGGGAGAACCACGGAAGGCGTTTCACATTCAATTGTTGGAGCCCTTTTTTTAGCGCTGGTCAGCACTTTGGGCGATTGGATATGGGCTAAATTTCTCACGCATAAGATTGTGAACGGCGTGGTACACGGTGCTTTGATGTGTTTGTGCATCGGCCTGGTATTGGGATGGCGAGCTGGCGGAGGACGCGCATTTGCAAGAGGCGCTTTGGGGTCCCTGGGTCTGGGCGCCTTAATTTCCGCAGCCTTTTATCCCCTTTATTCTCTGCTAGGAATGAGCGCCATGTTCATTTGTTGGATGTTGCTCTGGATGGCGTTTTCCCTTATCTTTCGCAAACTGGTAGACAGTGTGGAGTCGTTATTTGAGGCCATTTCAAGAGGCGTCCTGGCCGCAGTTTTGTCTGCCGCCGGGTTTTATCCCATGTACATTTTGTGGACCAAACCTCCTGAAAATCCTTCATATATCCTGTTCTTCCTTGCCTGGACCATCGCCTTTCTGCCCGGATTCCTGCCCATCTTAACGGTCAAAAGGGAATCGTCCTGGCGTATGCCAGATCGGGACTATTCCTAAAACCCACGTCGAACGGGGCAACCCGGCGCCTCATTTCGGGCATTTCCGGCGCCAATCCTCAAATTGCGTTATGATAGGAAGCAATGAATTAGGGAGGTCCAAATGAGAATCCTTATTTTGGTCATCGCCATTTCGCCAATTCTATATGGGCAGGACTCATCGAGAATCGTTCCTCATCTCGCTCAGCCTCGATCCATATTCGACACCTGGATTTATATCGCCAACGATACGGATGTTCTTCAAGCCTATACCTTTACGCCCTATGATCGAAATGGCGAATTATTGGAGCGCATCAGCGGCGAAGTCGATCCTTTCAGCGTTGTCGTGCGCAAATCAACCCAGGTATTCGACAGCCCATTGGCTGCCTGGTTTATGATTGAGGGAAGCGTGAATGTGAGCATCCTCTATCAGTCTCCCTTTTTCGAAACCATGCGAACCTTTGTCCATGAAACCCAGATCAAAGCTCGGCGTTTTCGAGTGTACGCCTCAGATTGGGATCGGGTCTTCGACGGATTGGCAGCCGTAAACGCCAACCAGACGCCCGCCAACCTCACCGTCACCCATTACACCTTCACTAAAGAAAAAATCGCCACACGGCGTTGGGAGCAGGATCAAGCCATTCCTGCAATGGGAAAAGCTCAGATCATCCTGGGTGATCCCTTTGGCAACGGGTTCCAATACCAGCCCAACACCTATGTCGAACTGGTATCGGATCAACCCCTTACCATCATGGCCCTTGCAGGCGAGATGCCCATGGAGCAGGGATCCCGCATGTGGACCCTGGACTTTTCTGTCTTAGAGCAGGCCCAGTAAAATTAAGCTCTTACGGCAAAACAACCGCGCTTAACCAGGCATGGATTGGCAGTTCAAGATAGAACTTGTGGAAGGGTGAGAAAAAATGATCGACATGACCAAAAGGCTCAACCTGATATTGGTGGATGGACGCTGAAGAAAACAGCGCCAGATTATCCCCCATATAGGCGCCAAAGCCTCGACCCGACCGGATCGCCATAATCTGACCCTGAAAAGCGCCCAGATTATTGGTGTGTTGGGTCAGTACCCCAGCCAACGCGCAAGAAATATCCCGCACAATTACATTGGGCGTGTAATTGTTGAAACTGGCGATATCATCAAATACCCGAGCCTCATCCGCAAAGAACAGTCTATCCGGAGTCCAGTCGCCAGCCATGGAAATATAACCCGGGGTCGGCATGCTGGTGGGGCCTGGCAGTTCCTCGGAAAGCCCAAAGACAAACACCTGGTGATTGGTCGTTTCTGGGGGCAGGCCGAATAGGGCCGCGAAGGGGCTGGGCGAATCGGGATCCACCTCGGCCAGGGCAGCGGTTTGTTTAAAGAAACCAATACCTTGCGCGTCGTAGAATACCCCATTGTCGATCAGGTCCTGGCCAATCGCACAATATTGCGCATTTAGGGCCAGCACCTCGGGATCATTGCTGTACAACATGCCTTCCCAAATAATCGCGCCGTCATATTCCTGGGGATATGCGTTCAGAGTGGCGATTGTGTTAATGGCGCCAAGCGATAATCCGCCGATAACTGTCTTCTTGCCAGGGAAATCCGCTTCCATCTGACCGCGAATCCAGTGGATGTCGGAAACCATGGAAGCAATATCCCAGGTCGCCATAATCGAGCAATCCGCCCCAGACTCGCATTCCCCGGCGGGAAGATCCGTTACCCTTGGAGAGTACCCGTAAACCGCAAACCCGCGACGTGCGAAAAAGGCCGCCATAGAGCGTAACTTAGAGCCGGATTCGTGCAGCTCAAAAGTACTGAAGTTGCCGGCCAACCCCGAAAGAAGCAGTAAGTTGCCTCGAATCGCATGTTGTTGAGCGCCAGTGCGAACCCAGCGATGCATGGTGAATTGATTCAGGGAGTGGTCCCCCACTTGAGTTTTCGTAACCGTGCGTAGAAAAGACCCGATCTGCGATTCTGAGACATCCACAACCTGATAATCCTCGGCAGACGAGGATGGAACCAGCAGGACAACAAAAGAACAAAGCGCGAAGAACCGCATGCAATTGAAATGGAAAATCGACATAGTAAACTCCTTAAATGCTGTAATACCGTAGCTTACTGGCGGTTGGGAAGGGGAGCGCTTCCCAAACAAATCTCGCAGCAAGAGCCGTCGCGAGGCGCAAGCAAAAGGTGTATTGAGTTCAGTGCAGGGAACCCTTGTTTTATCTCACCGCGTTTGGATAAGAAGTCAATGGACATCGTCCAATACTCGAAATAGCGCCTGGCTTTTGTACTCCAATGGGGACTGATGCAATACTGGCCTCTCCAGTGATTGAACTTTGGAACAGGGAAAAAGGAAAAAGGATCGTTTGAAAACGAGGATGGTCAGATTGACCCATCGCCTGTTTATTGCATATTATGTGTGTCTATGCAGCATTGTTGATAGCTTAAAGTCGAGAATGGGGCTGAAAAAATGAATTGCACTTTGTTTATTGCATAAACAGTGAGTTTTATCGATAGTCGTCACTCAGTAAAGCCTGTGGCCGTCTGGTTTTTTGGTTTTTAAAGACGTTTTTAGTTGATTTGGGCGAAATGGTAGTAGAGAGGAAAACATAAATCCAATTTTGGCGTTTGTTATTGCATAATTGGCGAGTTTTATTCGTAACGCATGCGTTTGCGACGTATTGACCTTGTTTTTTTTATAATCCACGAGTTTTATGCGTAACCCACGAGTTTATTGCATAATTGACGAGTTTTTGATGTGATTCACCTTGTTTTTGGCGTAATTTAGAGAATTTCAAAATCTTGGTCTTTCTGTGTTAGGTAAATTGGTGGTTTTGTCAAAATAAAATCTTTTGGCCATATGGGGCGTGCTTTTTAACATTTTCAAATTTGAGGATGGTTGACGTTCAGCCGCCTGGAAATGGCAAAGCAAAAGTGACCGACCCAATTTTGATCATTCGAGTTTCTTGCTCCTACTCACGGTTCATTTTGGAATTTTTGCCGGAAATATTCTGGATGAAAATCCCTCCCCGGTGACCCTTAATCCGGCGGCAAAATAAGGTCAAAAATGGTTGATATATCAGGGCGTAAAATTGGGTCGTTTTTCACCCAAAATGGGCCTGATTTTCGGTCATTTCGCTACATTGGCATGAGGCTGCTTTGGGTCGAAAATGGCCAGAATTATTGTAAAACCAAAAAAAGTAAGTGATTTTATCTTAAATTGCTCTTTGTATTGGGTTTGATGCCTGATTAGCTTGGTTTGTGATGTTTCGGAAGTGCAAATTGATTATAAAATTTCATTTTTTTGGGAAATTTGAACACTGTTCAGATCCAATAAGTCTTATAAGGGGCAAAATAAATCGCGCCAAATTACAGAGGTCGAAATCGGCATCTCATAGGCCGCCTAACGCATGTAGACAGATCAGTCTTAAAACGACAGTTTTTCGCGGCCTTTTCACGCCTGAAAATCGGACCTATTTGAACGGCCGAAAAAGAGACGTTTCGATCCTCGTGCGCTTCAACTGACCATAGCGTTGAAAAACGCATCGGTCATTCCAAACATGACCCGGACCGAGCCAGCGGGACAAGAGGTTCCCGTAAAGGCGCGCAGGTCCCCAAATCCAACCCACCTCACCGAGCAAAAGGAGAAAAGTCATGAGAACATCTCAGCTTTTAGACCGAGCAAAGCGCTTCATCCAAGGATTTAGCGATCCCGAGTTACAGACGGCCCTGGCCGACATCGGCCTGACCGACGCAGCCAGGCAGACCTTCGCGGATCTGTACCAACAGGCCGAAGAAGCCCTCTATCGCAAACGACAAGCCCTGAGTAAGCAAAAAACGACCACAGGGCTGTGTAAGGAGAGGCGGGACGATTTTCGACCCATTCTCGCCACATTTGCGAGGTGCCTGAAACTCATCGACCCCAATTCGCCTCACCTCAGCAGCCTGTCCATGGAAACCCATTACACGCGAATCCCCGAGGCGGGCGAAGAGAATCCGGAAGACCAGGACGCCGTCACCGAGGCTCTGCCAGAGACCCTGACAAAGCCAAGAGCGGTTGGGCGACAACACACCCTGGAGAAAACCCACGACCGTTACCGCGGCATCATCACCAACCTGCCCAAACTGCCGGAAAATCTCCTGTCCAACCTGGCGGCCTACGGTTGGGGACCGGAAAGGATCCAGCAGCTCACGGAAATGCTGGAGACTTACCTGGAGACATGCAGCGAGCAGGAACGGGAATTGCGAAACTATCATCAGGCCGTAGCCGACATCAAAAAGCTGAGAAAAGCGCTGATGGTAGCCTTCCGCCTCCACCGAAACAGCATCCTGGTTTGGAGCCAGAAACACCCACTAAGTCAAAAGCTGTTGCGCCTGGTAAAGTAACCTAAACCCAGGGAGCGCTGTAGCCGAAAACCACAGCGCTCCCAAAGCCAATGAGACATTTGGAACCCCAAAATGTGCTGGATAATTCTCGAAGAAAAAGAAAAGCCCAGGGTGATGTGTGAATTTTAGACTCGAACTCCGTCTCGCTTTTCCAAAACACAAAGATGGCCATCCCCAAAAAGCTTTCCCTTTCTTTGTTATGATGAAGAGTCATCTTTATGTTGCATGGCTCAAGGAAGGTGTATGAATCATCTACCTATGTGCGGTTTTATTGGCACTTCCTGGCGCATCCATCTTCACAGGCTTTTATATAATTTAATGAAGTTTGAACAGAGGGTTAAGGTTTTTGAAATGTATGCGCTGATATCGTGGAGTCAGATGTCCCTG
>JBNKOV010000283.1:0-6683 GCA_050294955.1 Holophagae bacterium | reverse complement strand
ATCCTTGTGGGCTTATGGACCTGACCGGACTCCATTTGATGCTCCATGAGAGAAGCCATATGGTGAATGATGTCCAGGTCCATTTCGATGGATGGCCTGATTTTAGGGCGCTGCACCTTTACCGCAACCTGGGTTCCGTCCTTTAACCTGGCCAGGTGGACTTGGCCAATGGAACCAGCCGCGAGAGGCTTTTCGTTAAACTCCAAAAAGATATCGGTTAATTTGCCGCCCAGCTCTTTTTCAACAATGGCCCGGGCTTGCTCATATGGAAAAGACGGGACCTCGTCCTGCAGGCGACAGAGCTCTTCAAGGATGTCATCGGGCAAAAGATCGGAACGGGTGGACAGCATCTGCCCCATTTTCACGAAGGTAGGCCCCAACTCCTCGATGGACAAGCGAATACGGGCCGCCCTTGACAGGGCCTCCACCTTCTCAACTTTTTTGGCGCCAAATAGCCAACCCACCTTGATGTTCTGGTCGTTTTTCAAGGTGGCGATGAGGTCATTAAAGCCATATTTCAGCAGGACAAAGAGAATTTGCCGGTAGCGCTGAACAAATCCGTATGTCCTGGTAATAATGCCAATTCTGTTGTGGGCCAACCTGTTTCCTCCAGGGCAACGTTCTTCGGTGTGGACGGAACGCTACCATTCTAACCCGAGAAACAGGTCTACGTCGATAAATTGGAGGGGATTTGGCGAATAGGGGCCATCTTATTTCACATTTTGGGATCTGAGATCATGCGATCCCATTGGCCAGACCAACCCAACAAAGAGCAAGGCTCGATTTAACCAGAGAAAGCATCCATTCAAACGATCCAAGACAATCTGCGCAGACTCGCCTTCACCAGGGAAGTCCACAGCAGGACCGTTTAACCCGCCAGGCCGCACAAAATCATGGGGAATGATCCAGAAAATCCCAAGAAGGTGACCTGGGTCATTTTTCTTTTTGGCATTTGGGCGCAGAATACCTGTACGGATCCAAAGATTCGCTTTTCATGCTGCTCTTATAAAGGGCGATGCAATGGAGATCGGGAACGGTGTGACCACCAAATCCTGTACTTCCGATTGACGCCCTGCAAAGAGTTTTTTTGGGTTGTGGGTTCGATCTAAAGCCTGCTTCTGTTAGGAAGCAACCAGATCATAAGCGTGTTCTGCATGTAGACCACCATCTACAACAGCCTTCCAACGGTAACCGAACCATGCGGGATCGGACGGCTGAGCGCCCACGCTTCCGGAAACATCCGTGGGAGTGGGCATGTCTCCCGCCAAAAGCAACAACTCGATAAGTAAGTCGTCGTCGGCGGAAGGACTGGTTTGAAGAAGTGTTTTCTCCATGAGGTCTGATACGGAATACAACTGATAATCTTCGAGATCGAACATGTGGGGGGGTATCATTGAAATTGCCATTAGCAGGCTCCATCCACGGCAATAGCCGGTCCGGGGGGAGCCGGACATTTGCCGCCTGAGAATTGAGAATAAATATACACTAAAAATCAGCAAATTACAATAAATTTACAGCAAAAACAGCTAACATCGCGCTATCAAAAACATCAAGCACATAAAAACGAGCATGTTGCACGCCGTATTTTTTTAGACTTTTCACACCACTCGCCAGGACTGTCGTGATATTTGGAAAACGCAGGTAAATATGCCAGACTGCTTGAATTCACGGACTTCCTCACTGGGATGATTCTGGTTCAAAGGGCGCTCGCGTCCCAAATTCAAACCACATTCCGTTCCCGGGCCAAACGCCCTGTTTCAAAACGATCTATCGAAAAAACAGAGAGATCCAAGCTGGTAAATGCGCCATGAATGATCAACTCCGCAATGGCTCGGCCAATGGCTGGAGATTGCTGTAAACCATGGCCGCTGAAACCATTAGCAAAATACAAGTTCTTTACGTCGCTGTGGTTTCCGAGAACTGCGTTTTGGTCTAAAACGTTATAAGAATAGTGGCCAGCCCAGGAGCCTGTCACCCTCAAATGCTCAAAGGCCGGAACCCGTTCTGCGAGGGTGGGCCAGATTCGATCCTCGAAAATTTCCTGGTTCACGACGAAGTCAAGGCAATCAGGATCCTGGTCAGCCGGCGGGGAGACGCCGCACAACCAGCCCTTGCCCTCGGGCCTGAAATAAACCCCATTGGGGCAAACAACCAAAGGGCTTTGCGGGATGACAGTGGGACAGGTAAAGCTAAAAACCATCCTTTTTCGGGGAAAGACGGGTATGTCAATCCCAGCATAGGCGGCCACATCCCGAGCCCTTGGACCAGCGGCATTCACAACGGCGCTGCACCTGATGCTTTTTCCGGAACTCAAGCGAACGCACGTAATCCGACCCCTTGCCAGGTCAAACCAACGGCCTCGTCCTCCATCCAGACAACGCCTTGAGAACTCGCTTTCTTTTTGAATGCTTGGAGAAGGCAGTAGGGGTCCAGCCATCCCTCGTCGGCGCCCAGTGATCCCGCGGCGAGTCCTTCGACATTCAGCCAGGAAAATTGATCCGCTAATTCAGTTGATTTAAAGAGGTTTACGTCAACCCCAAGAGATTTTTGAAGGGTCCAATTCTCCTTCAATATACCCAGCCCTTTTTCACCAGCCAGAAAAAGATAACCCCCCCGGTGGAGCCCAATATCCGGCGTTTCCCCTCCTAGACTCAGCCAATCCCCCAGATTGGAGAAAAACTCATAGCCAAATTGAGATATCTGGATATTCTCTGCTATGGAAAACTGTTGCCGAAACCCGCCTACAGACAGCGCGGTGGAACATTTCCCATAGGAATGGTCTTTTTCCACCACCAGAATAGAGCCCTGGAAGGCGCGATCTGACGCCAGAAAAAAGGCAACGGAAGCGCCAATGACGCCGCCCCCTATGATCACAACATCATAATGCAGATCTGCTGTCTCCGACATGGGAATCTCCTTAAGTATCTGTGAGGATAATATCAGAGGACCCAGGCAGTTGAGAAACGAATCCAGCGCCCATCAACTGTGACGGAGAAAAACATCCCGCTCCAGTTGGTCCCGCCAGAAGATGAGCCGTGACAGCGAGGGAGCCTGAAACCGTTAAATCG
Source organism: Holophagae bacterium (assembly GCA_050294955.1). Taxonomy (GTDB): domain Bacteria; phylum Acidobacteriota; class Holophagae; order Acanthopleuribacterales; family Acanthopleuribacteraceae; genus JBNKOV01. The sequence continues at coordinate 3,615 of JBNKOV010000283.1, read as the reverse complement.
TAGCCATTCGCCGTAACCAGTCGCGCTACTTTCTTGCGATTATCCTGGGTGACAGCTTCGCCCCAAACATAGGTTTTAGACCTGGCCCGGCGTTCCTCATCGGGACCCTTCACCTTTTTCTCAATTCGCTTTTTGAAAAATTGTTGGATGGGACCCAGCCGAAGAAACGGCCTGAGGTAACGCAGAACCATGATGCTGTTCAAAAGACTGGGCGCTGCTGCCATATACACTTCAATATTAGGGATTTGGGTCGTCCGCCAGGCGGATGAAACATCGCCCCATGCAATGGAAACCGCCGTTTTTTCCCCATTCCCGAAATCAATGGCGCGAAAGCGATAACCCAGCTTCACCTTCTCAATCACGCCCATTTTGCGAATCCTGCCGCCCTTGGCCATGCCCTCCAGGGACGTCTTGGCGGTCCCTGGGCTGAGGGACGATTTGGAGTCAAAACCCAAGCTCAAGCCAATGGCGTCCGGGAGTTCCGCCTTGAGGCGCGCGGCCACGCAATCGGTTGGGATCACGTCAAAGCCAACGCCGGGACACAACACCACGCCGGCCTCTTTCGCCCTGGAATGGCGCTGGTAAATGGCCTCAAAGACGTCGATCTCCCCTGTTATATCTAAATAATGGGTTTGAGCTTCAAGGCAACCTTGCACCATGGGTTCCGCGGTTTGAGAAAATGGCCCCGCACAGTGAAGGACCAGCTTGATATCCTCCAAATGGGAGGCTAAAGACCCGTCTAGAGCAAAGACCCGATAGGGCAGGTTCAATTCTTGGGCAAGTTTGGCGAGCCGATCCTGGGACCGCCCCGCCAGCACAGGTGTCATGCCCCGTCTGACCGCCTCCCTTGCTATGAGTTCTCCCGTGTAGCCCGTTGCCCCATAGATGAGCCACTGAGCGGTCATCACGCCACTCCAGCGAAGAATCGGGCCAGAATGCGTTCGAGATATTCCCGATCCGTATCATCAAATGAGTTCTCGGATTCGCTGTCCACGTCAAGGACCGCAATCAACTCTTGATGCTTGTTAAAAACAGGGCAAACGATCTCGGAGCGGGATCGGGCGTCGCAAGCGATGTGACCAGGAAATGCGTGAACGTCGGCCACCACCTGGGTTTTCTGCTGCGAAGCCGCTGCGCCGCAAACGCCGCGGCCAAACTCGATTTGAAGGCAGCCCATGGTTCCCTGGTAAGGCCCTACGAGCAGGGCGCCGTCTATGACCTGATAAAATCCCACCCAGAAATAATAGGGGAGATTGGTTTTCAGGATGCAGTTTATGGTGGCCATGACGGCAATGCGGTCGTGAATCCCTTCCAGGACAGAGTCCAGTTCGGCTATGGATTGCTCGTAGGCGGCGCGCTTGTCAAAAGACATGGAGAAACCTCGTGGTTTGAATTCGCGAAAGGGATGGGGTCCATGAGAGCTGTAGGGCAATTGCGCTTCTTGTTGGTCCGTCTTTCAGCGCATCACCGCTACGGTCGCGTCTCTCATGAGCCCCAATTTCTCATAATTCCATGTGGAGGATCAACATAAAACAGAGCCGCCATTGACATTGATCACTGCGCCCTGGATGTGACGAGCCAGCTCTGAGGCCAGAAAGACAACCGGGCCTGCAACATCTTCAGGTTCGGCAATGCGTTTGAGTGGTATGGCTTGCGCTTGTTGCTCCAAATATGCGGGGTCGCTGAATACGGAAGCGGTCATGTCGGTTTTCACCCAGCCTGGCGCTACGCAATTGACGTTGATGCCGTCGGGACCTAATTCGGTGGCCAGGGATCGGGTGAGCGCGATAGACGCGCCTTTGGAGGCTGCGTAATGGGAATAGTTGGCTTCGCCTCGCTGGCCCGCAGTGGATGCGATTATGATGATTTTACCTGCTTTCTGGGGCTTCATGTGAATGGCCGCTTCCTGACAGGTGTGGTAAAGGGAGTCCAAATTGGCGGACATGGTTTCTCGCCATTGTTCGGCGGTCATTTCGTGGATGGGGGCTCGCTTCCAAACGCCCGCGTTGCCCACGACGATCTGAATGGAGCCAAATGCATCTTTGGCCTGTTTAAATACGCCAGCGCAGGCTTCCTTGTTGGTTAGATCGCCCTGGACGATAACGGCCTTGACGCCGGCCGCCGCCACAGAGGCTTGCACGGTTTCCGCCGCTTCTCGGTTATGGTGATAGGCAATGGCCACATTGGCGCCTGCTTGCGCTAGAAGATGGCATACGGCAGCGCCAATGCCTCGCGACCCGCCTGTTACCAATGCGTTTTGTCCTTTCAGGTCAATCATGGCTACGGCCTCCTGGCTGTTAACGCCCTCGAAACATTGCTTTTCTGCTCATTCTCATGTGTCGAGGCTGCTCTTGCATAATGCGAGGAGGACGTTCGAGCATGAGTTGCACCCAAATATCGCCATAAACTTTCATTTTCAGCTTCTTGTTGTTCTGCAGTAGGGCCAGGTTGGTTTGAAGCTTCTCATCGTCGGGCAGTTTTTTCAATCCCTGCTGAAGAATCTCAATGGCCCGTTCCTTTTCCTTGTTTTGTATGAGCAGCCAGGCGTAGACGCCATAACAAAACGATTCTTTTTTATTGGTGGAAATGGTGTTGTCCATGACCTTCTTCATGTTTTCCAGGTCTTTGCGCTTGTGGTAAATAGCGCCCATCATGCATTGGCCCATGTAGTTCTTGAAAAAGCCTTTCTGCAAATGGACCAGAGCGTTTTCATGGTCCTTTTTAATGTAGTAGAGGGATCCAATGAGGGAATGGAGCTGGCTGCCGACAAAAATATGGCGTTTTTCGAAAGCGAACCCCTGCTTCAGGGTTTCAATGGCCCGATCAATTTTTTGTGCTTGCAGTTCCTTCTGCATTTGAGTTTGAAGCTCTTCCATCATGGCCTGAACTTTGCGACCTTGCCAAAAGAAGATAATAAATCCGCAAATGAGGCCAAAGGGAATGGAGATCCATGCTGTAACATGCAGACCAAGGGTCATGCCAACAGCGACAAAAATGGCAGTAAGAATGCCAAGGGCAATATTGATCATAAAATGGGACCCCGTAACTTAAATAATAGGCGTGTTTCAGGTTCGGGCGTTGCGCCTCAAACCACTCCCGCCCGTGGAAGGCGGTGAAAAAGCAGTGCTATTCTAAAGGAAAAGCCCGCTCGATGCAATGGGGTCAAGTGATGGGAACCGGGGCGGCGTTGGCCCATGCTGAAAACCGAAGGCTGGAGAATGGCAGACCATGCAATGACAGGTCCTTCTTTTGTAGAGACTTTGTTGCGTGAGGCATTTTGGGAAACCCCACACGCATCCTCGGCTCAATTTTTTGTGAAGCGTTTATCTTTGCATCGATTTTGAAGGATGGGAATGACGAAACCATGGAGGGGTCGCGGGATAAGTTTTGTGTGTCAGGTCCATGATTTCATCATACCCATCGCTCAAAATAAGGGGGTTGATGTTTTGCAAGGTTGGGGTCTTACGCCCTTTTGGGAGATGGGAATGATGGTACCGCGGAGGGGTTGCGGGATAAGATTTGTGTGTCAGGTCCACGATGCCATCATACCGATCACTCAAAAAGGCGCAGTTAGGGCGTCAGCGGCAAGCTGCCGACTGCCGGTTGCGGAGTTCG
>JBNKOV010000282.1:0-6697 GCA_050294955.1 Holophagae bacterium | reverse complement strand
AACACCCCTGTGCCTGGCTACTGGTACGTGAATCCCATTTTTCCCAACACCACGGTTACGACAGACATGTCTCTAGACCTCACACTGCCGCTCACCACCATGAGCGGCAAGGTGACCGACTCGAACAACACACCCGTGGCTGGAGCCATAATGAGGTCTATCCGGAGCTTTGGCGTTGACGGGGTCAGCTACTATATGGACAATCATTATTACTCGCCATTTTTCATAACCGACGCCAACGGCGACTACAGCATGCCCTTCCTGGCTTATCACTCGTTCGATGTGGGCATCGACTCGCCAAACCCGGATTTAGGCGATATTCTGGTACAGGGTTTGGACATGAGCGCCGATCTCACTCAAGACTTTGTATTGCCTCAGGCGGTAACCCTGAGCGGCAAGGTCTATGACTCCCATGGTCAGGCCCTGCGCTATGTCCGACTAAAGATTGAAAACCAGGCGGGTCTTCAGATTGGCAGTGAAATAACCACAGACGCCACAGGCAGCTACTCCTTCTCCCTGGTCGAAGGCGTTTACCATATCGATGCATGGGCCTGGGGCTACCAAACCGGAAAAACCACCCCCAATTACTGGTCTGTCCGGCCCCTTATCCAAGATTTTACCCTGTCCCAGGACACCACCATGGACATTGTGGTTCCCGAAACTCGCATGAGCGGAAAAACCACCGACAGCAATGGGGTGCCGGTGCCGGGCGTGAGGTTGGCCAGCATAATCAGCTTTTACTCGAACAACGCATACTCCTACATGGACAACTCCAGCAGTCACTTCTTCTTATCCGACGAACAGGGTGACTATATGCTGCCCTTTCTGGCCTACAACAATCATTCCCAATCCATCACGCCCCCAAGCGGCAGCGGCTTTGCGACCACCAATCTGTATCAGCTCGATCTTACCGAAGACATTTTGCAAAATATCATCCTGGGCTTTATCGACAGCCAGGACCCGCTCATCCTTGCCGGACCCTACATCAACAATATCACCGACACAGGCGCCGTAGTGGAATGGCAGACCAATGAACTGGCCACAAGCGACCTCTATTATGGAACCAGCAGCTCGCCCACAACCCCAGAAAATGTACCGGGCTACCGCACCAATCACAGCATCGCCCTGGATGGCCTCAACCCCGACACCCGTTACTATGTGCGAGTTTCCGCAACAGACAAAGCGGGCAATGGCCCGGTTTCAAGCAGCGTCATCAGCTTCCGCACCGCAGCGCTGCCCGACACCGATCCGCCCCTGATATTGGACGGGCCTATGGTCACCGCCATTGGCCACAACACCGCCACGGTCCAATGGACCACCTCCGAGCCCGCTACGGGCAGGGTAGACTATGGGACCAGCGAAAACCTTGGAAGCAATAGCGCCGCCAATTCCCTGGTAGTGGCCCACGAGATCACTCTGAGCAACCTTACCCCAGACACCATCTACCATTACAAAGTGGCCTCATCCGACGCCATGGGCAACGGCCCCACCGAAAGCGCGATTCAAACCTTCCGCACCCTGCCCACCCCAGACGTAAGAGCCCCCATCATCATCGCGGGACCCATGGTCATTGATATAACCGACACCGAGGCCACCGTGGTCTGGGAAACCGACGAACCCGCCACCAGCGGCGTATCTTACAACGATGGAACAGCCTATGGCGTGGTAAACGACGATGATCTGGTCACTTCCCACGCCGTGCGCCTTTCCGGCTTGACCCCGGACACCTTGTATTTCTACACGGTCTCGTCCACCGACGGTCATGGCAACGGCCCCACCCTTAGCGCGGAAAACGAGTTCTACACCCTGCCCGAACCCGACACAGCGGCGCCGCAAATCATTGAAGGTCCCATCGTCCTGGGCATCACCCACCAATCCGCCGTCATCCGCTGGAAGACCGACGAGCCATCCGACAGCGTCATTCAATACGGTCTCTCACCTGGGGACCTGGCCTATACCGCCAACCGCGCCTCGCTTGTGACACTCCACAACCTGCCGCTGGTTGGCTTGTTGCCAGGAACCACTTATTATTTCAGGGTGATGTCAACGGACGGCGCCGGAAACGGGCCTGCCGCCAGCGATGTGTTTAGCTTTAACACCAAGAAAAAACAGGATCGCAATCCGCCCATTTTCACTCAACTGCCAACGCTAATCGACACAACCGACACCACGGCCACCATCTACTGGGAGACCGACGAGCCATCCGATTCGGTTGTAGATTATGGAGTAGGCGCGCCCAACCTACTGCGATCCAACCCGGAAAAGACAACGCGGCACCAAATTACCCTGGCCGGGCTCCTCGCCGGACAGACCTACGCCCTTGAGGTTACCTCAACCGACACATCCGGGAACAGCGCCACCGAAACCTCTCTTTCCGTATCCACCAAGAACGGAAGACTTAAAGCAGGCGGCTTCACCACAGATAGCATGCCTGACCTCAGCGCGCCCGTTATCACGTCGGCTCCCCAGGTTATCAGTGCCAGCGACACCACGGCCATGATCCGCTGGGAGACCGACGAGATAGCGGATTCCCGAATTTCCTACGGCGTACAGGGCCAACCGCTCTCCTTGTTTTCAGGCGAAATAAAACACGGCATCGAACATCTCATATTGCTCACCAATCTCCAGCCCTCCACCAACTACGCCTTTGTCGCATCTTCCTCAGATGTTGCGGGTAATGGCCCCACCTCAGCTTCCCAATTGTCCTTCACCACCCAGGCGGCTGAAGATGTTGCGCCGCCCTCCTTCTCGCCCCAGCCAGACGCCGGAAGCTTGACCGACACTTCCGCCGTCATCTCTTGGGGCACGGACGAATTCGCCACAAGCCAAATCGACTATGGCCTGGACTCCAATGCAGACGCCTATCGAACAGGGACCAGCGGCGTAAGCGACCAGCACAACCTCACGCTCACCAATCTGGAAGCGGGTCTAACTTATTATTATCGCGTGACTTCTTCAGATAGCGCTGGCAATGTCAGCGTCAGTTCTTTGAACAGTTTCAGCACCACCGGAACCCGGCCCCTGTTCAGCGTAGACGGTCAATCCGTGGATGAAGGGGATTCCGGCGCTTCGGACATGATCTTCACCGTGACCTTGAACCGCGTCAGCAGCGAAGATATCACGGTGGATTTCGCTACCGTGGACCTGACCGCAACCGCTGGCGTCGATTACGCCGCGGCATCGGGAACCCTGACCTTCGAAGCAGGGGACACAACTCAGGATATCACCGTGAGCATATACGGGGACACGGAATTCGAGGACGATGAAACCTTCGCCTTGATTTTTTCCAACGCCTTCAACGCCACCTTGCCCGATGCAGACGCGGAAGGCCTGATTCTTGACGATGATTTGGATTGCGCCGCTGTGTCTACCGATCCTCAGGACGCCTCGGTTTGCCTGGGCAATCAGGCAACCTTCAGCGCCGCCGCTTCCGGCTCCGGCCCCTTCAGCTACCAATGGCGGAAGGACGGCGTAAATATCAGCGGCGCCACATCTTCCGATTATACCATTGCCAGCGTGACCGCAGACGACGCAGGGGACTACGATTGTGTCATTGAAAACGGATGCGCCCCTGTCACGACCCAGACGGCCAGCCTGTCCATTGGCCAGGCCCCCGTGCAGCCCGGCGCCATTACTGGAACCGAAGAAATCTGCGCGGGCGCTGTGGAAACCTATAGCATCAGCCCAGTAGCAGGCGCCGACAACTACCTGTGGACCGTTCCAAACGGGGCCGCCATCACCAGCGGTTCTGGAACCAACGCCATTAGCGTAACCTTCGGCGGCAGTGGCGGTTCGGTCTCTGTCTCAGCATCAAACGCCTGCGGCGCCAGCGCCAGCTCCGGCTTAACCGTGGCCATCCACGACGCGGTCCTCATCACAAGCCACCCCGCAAGTCAATCCGTATGCATCGACGACGCTGTAACCTTTGAAGTTGCTGCAAGTGGAGCCGTTACGGGATATCAATGGCGCAAAGACGGCATGCCGATTTCCGGCGCGAACAGCGCATCTCTCATGCTCACCGGCGTAAGCGCTTCAGATGTGGGGAGCTACGATTGCGTGGCAACCTACGCCTGCGGGTCGGTAACCTCCAATGGCGCTGCGCTTTCCCTAAACGACGCGGTGGTTGTCACAAGCCACCCCTTGGGCCAGGTCACCTGTGAAAATGACGGGGTTTCCTTCTCGGTCTCCGCGACCGGCGACGGCGTCTTGAGTTATCAATGGCGGAAGGATGGAGCAGACATTGCTGGCGCAACGGGTCCCAGCTATGGGATTGCCAGCGCAACATCCAGCGACGCAGGCGATTATGTCTGTGTGATTACTGGCGACTGCGGCTCTGTGGCCTCAAATGCCGGGTCTCTCGTCGTTCGCGATCCCCTGAGCATCGCCACCCAGCCTCAAGATGCAACCCAATGCCTGGAAAGCTCTGCTTCCTTTAGTGTTGCCGTTTCGGGCGACGGTCCATTCACCTATCAGTGGCGCAAGGATGGCGTGACCATTGACGGGGCGACACAGGCTGTTCTTTCCTTGGATAACCTGGTCGAAGCAGACGCTGGCAGCTATGATTGCATCGTTACGGGCTGTACGTCGGAAACCACTGCTTCCGCAACGCTTACTCTAAATGATCGCCTTTCGGTCTCCCAAGAACCTGTGGCTCAGTCGGCCTGTCCCGGCGAGGACGCGGCCTTCTCGATTGCGGCTGTGGGAACAGACGTAACCTATCAATGGCGAAAAAATGGGCAAGATATCCCAGGCGCTAATGCTGAGGTCTTCAGTTTGACCGGCGTTCAAGCCCAGGATGCGGGCGACTACGATTGCGTGGTCTCAAGTTCCTGTGGTTCTGAGACATCTGCCTCGGCGGCCCTGGATGTTAAAGACCCTGTGACCATCACCCAATCGCCACTTGGCGAGACCCGGTGCCCTGGTGAATCCGTTTCCTTTGCGGTCTCCGCCACGGGTTCCGGTCCTCTGACCTACCAATGGCGAAAGGATGGCGTGGACATTCCCGGCGCCACTGAAGCCAGCCTGCTCATCCCCAGTCCCGAAAGTACGGACGCGGGAAGCTACGATTGTATTGTAACAGGCTGCGGATCAGAAACTTCGGCAAGCGCAGACCTCACCCTCAACCAACCCCTGGTTGTCACCGAATCGCCCCTTGATCTCTTCGCCTGTCCCAATGAGGCCGTAACCTTGCAGGTGGCCGCCACAGGGAGCGATTTGACCTATCAATGGCGAAAAGACGGCGACAATATACCAGGCGCAACCGAAGCGAGTTACGGCATACCGGAAACCAATTCGCCGGATACGGGTGTTTACGATTGCGTTGTTTCCTCCGCCTGCGGCGCCGAAACCACGCCGGCCATGTATCTGGAGGTGGGTGAACCCGCCCTGGTTGCCCAGGCTCCTGTGGATCAGACCTGGTGTCCTGAAGAGGAAGTGGTCTTAACCGTGACCGCCAGCGGAACCGGCCCATTTGACTTCCAATGGCGCAAAAATGGCGTGGATATTCCTGGCGCGCAAGAAGCCGTGTTCGTGATTCCCTCCATGGGTCCCGACGATTCAGCGTCCTACACCTGCGTGGTCTCCAACGATTGTGGAAGCGATATGGCCATTCCGGCTCAGGTGAGTCTGGGCGACATGACCTCCTCCTTCCCCTTAAACGGCGTCGCCCAAGGGCTTGATCCCGTAGAACTGTCTGTGGACGTGTCCTGCGCCAGCAGCGGCCTGGCCATTACCTGGGTTAATCTGAACACAGGGGAAACCTACCACAATCTCACCGCCGTCTTGTTGGAGATGTTAACTGAAACCACGGTCTTCCGGATGACCGCCGCCGACAGCCTGACCGGCGAGGCCATCACCGACTTTCTCACCGTGTTGGTTCCGCCAAACCTGGACTTCCAAGACCTTAACGGCGATGGCTGCAACACCATTGAAGATCTCCAAATGGTGTTGCCCGAGTGGAATGAAGAAATGTCGGGGGACAGCAATGGCGACGGCGTCATGAACCTCCTGGATTATCTCTACATAAACACCAGTGGGTCCTGCAATTTAAGGTAGAAGGGGGCGGGGGAGTGGTCAGCTTTGGTTGCTCCCCCGCTTTTTTTATAGGACACGGGCTGCCTTCGGGAGAAAGAGGGTTTGAGATCTTTTCCCCATTTTGAGGAAAAATGCGCAGGGTTTGGGCAGGCTTTTTGGTTCTAAAGCCTTTGTTCAGTCCATGTTTGAGAAATAATCCGCTGAAACGGTCCCTTTACAGGTATTTTCAATGGTCCTTGTAATTGGCATCATTCTTGTTTATTATCTGGGTGTGATCGGCGGCTTCCCCGCGAAGCGCCTCACAATGAGGCAAAGCCGGTCACCCTTCCGAAATAAGCAGATTATCAGCTAGAATGAAAGGAGCTGTCTATGCAAAATACCATCGCTTGTGAAGGATTCGACCTTACAGAGGCAATCAAGGTTCATGTTGAAGAGAACATTGACATGATTTCAGACATATTGCCGGCTAATGCTACGGTTCGCGTCTTTTTGTCCCATCCAGAGCCTCGCGGTTTCTGCGCCTTGTTTAAAGTTCATGCTCGCCATCAGGAAATTGTGGCCAAAGAGACCAATGAGAATCTTTATAAAGCAGTGACAGCTGCGCGCTCACGTCTTGAGCGGCAACTCCACGACATCAGAGATAAGCAACTGAGCAAACGTCGTG
>JBNKOV010000281.1:0-6772 GCA_050294955.1 Holophagae bacterium | reverse complement strand
TGGCGTATGCGCAAACGACCAACAGAAGAACTTCGATAAAGCCTGGGAACTGTTTGTGGACGGACAATTTGATTCAGTTGAGTTTATGATCGATGATTTTATAAATTCGGGTTCAAAAAACCGTCATCTACACGCAAACTACACTTTTCTAACGGCTTGTTTAATCCAAAAAACCAATAGGCAAATCGAAGCCAGAGATGGTTTCTTACTAGCACGTAATCTTTACCTAAAACTGGGCGATCACGAGGGTATTTATGCCTGTGATTTGGAGCTGGCAAAAATTTATTTGAACCAGGAAAGTCTTGGTGATTTGGAACATCACCTTCAAGCAGCCCTTAATTCTTCACCAGAGGATCACAAGCAGGCAGTGCTGTTTGGGTTAAGCGCCAAAGCAGCAATACTTGCAAATGACTATGATCTTTCTTTTTCGTACTTTGAAAAAAGTATAGAGAAATTCCTAAACGTTGGCGATTTTAGTGGTGCTGCCCAAGTTAACTTGGAGAAAGCACGCTTGCATATGTCTAATGGCGAATGGGAGTTGGGTCTTGAAGATACTTATCAAGCCCAAGCACTGAGTGCAGCTTCTGGTGATAAAGAGACCTTTAATTCAACCCTTTGGAATATGGCGGCATATTACGAAGCAAATGGCCTTGATTTCGCTTATGATGGATTACATCAGTCTGTTAATGTCCTTGAGGCATTCGGAAAAGGCCGTGTGGATTGGGAAGAGCCTTTCGGTGATTATGATCACTGGTCTCCGACCTATGTGGATCCTCCAAAGCCACCACCCATTCCTCGAATGACGTTATCTCCTGATTAACATATTAATTTTAGCCCTGAATTCAAAGCTGGCCAAATGTTGATGGTGATGTCAAGAGTGGTATTATTCTTGCAGAGTCTGATGTTTGTGCCGATTTTTGATTAAGGAGTGGCTTTTTATGAAGAAGATTCCAGGGATTATGGCTTGTTTGCTTACACCTGTTGTCGGGGGGTATTTGGCTTTTTCGAGTCCGAATCAATTGTCCGAAACCGAAGTAAACAAAGTATTCGACACAGCTTGGGAATTGTTTGTCAGGGGTGATTTGGAGAAATCATCCGAAATCGTTGATGAGCTATTGAGGTCCAAGCTGCCATCAAAATCTATTCGAGCCAAGTTCTTATATCTCGATGCCTACCTGTTGGGGAAGAGGCGAGATGGTGGAACAGAGGCAATAGAAAAACTTGAAATGGCTCAAGATTTGTACAGGGAAGATGGGAGCGCAAAAGGGGTGCTTTTTGTCAGGAAAGCTCTAGTAAAGCACTATTTGGATGAAAGGCGAACAGCGGATGCTGAGAATTTGTTGGAAGAACTGTTCTTGGTTGAGTCTGACGATTCTTACCTTCATTCTCTTCAGGCAGAGCTTCATTTCTTAAACGGGCATTATTTAGATGCCTTAAAGTCAGCTCAGGCAGGTCTTGCCAAGTATGAAAAAAGAAACGATAAACGCGGAACGGAGCAGGCGAGAATTCAAGTAGGCCTGTTTCTCATGCTAACAGGGCATCTTGAAGAGGGCCTGACTGAGACATTCAAAAGTCAAAAAGGGGTTGTAGACCTCTCCGACACCGAACACTACTACTATTCACTGATCAACACCATAATCTACCACCGATGCAAAACGGGCGGCTTGCCCGACCAACCCGTTCGCCTGCTAAATGCCAGGCTTGAGAGTCAATACGACAAAGGGTTAGATGAAATGTTGGAATTTGCAACAAGCCATGCTTGTGAATAATTTCCTCGCATCTTGCTCTTTAAAAAACTGATAACTTCTATGAATTTATTAATTTTATTGTGTGATTGCCTTCTAGTTCCGGTTCTTGTTGTTGGTTTAAATTTTTTGAGAAGTAGTTTTAAATGTAATAAACGCCGTCGTAAATGCTATAGCATCTGCCCTCTAATGAATGTCTCTCACGAAGAATTATCAGAAGGTCGGTGGGATGTTTTATTTTTGGGGTTTATATTGAGTTAGGTTGGTTTTTTCATTTGTTCCTTAGCGCTACACCTCAAATTATCACCATCTTACCGACCTTGGCGGGTGAGAACTACGCTTTCAATTTTAATTTTTAAATCCATCTGCGCAATTCTGAATAGTGGAACTGAAGAGTGTGATTCATAGTTTCTCTTGAAGAATTTGATGTTGGAGATTAAATAAAGCGAGGAAAATTTGGGAGGCTGGGGTTGTGTTCTAATTTTTGGATGTTTCATCAACGGCCTTCATTTTTGTTTTATGATGTGGGAATAATTAAATTTCTGTCTTCCTAAGTTCTTGTTTTAGCGTAAGTTATTTTGGTAGAGTGAAAAAAACTTTTATCTTTTGTTTAGTTGTGGTATGATACGCAAGGTTCCCCAATAGAATGCAAATTTCTGAACCGGATTTGCAAATTTAATGACTTACGAGGAGACACCAATGAATAACAGTTTGACGGCATTAAGTATTTGCCTTGTCTGCAGCTTAATGGCGCTAGGCGTGGAGACCGTGCGAGGTCAGGATACCGAGCCGGTTGAAACCTTTGATCGAGCTTGGGGGTCTTTTGTGGCGGGAGATCTTGATAGGTCCACCAAGATAGTAGATGAGGCTCTTGCCGGAGCGCTTCCTAGCAATTCTTTCAGAGCCAGGTTTCTTTACTTGAAGGCTTTTCTCGATGGAAAAACCAGGGAACGGGCTGCTGGAGCTATTGATAGCCTTCAAGAAGCCCTCAACCTATATCAGGATGACGGCAACATAGGTGGCGTATGGTACGTGAAATCTGCACTTGCAAAACATTACTTGGACGATGACCGCTTAGTTGAAGCTGGCCAATTGCTGACGGAGCTGGAACAACACGGGGAGAACCTGGGTTACATTCATTCCTTATATGCCGAACTGTCCTTTAAAAATGGACAATATGCTGATGCTTTAGTGCATGCCAAGACGAGTCTAAACAAGTACAAAGATTCCGATGATGACCGGGGGATTGCCCAGGCTGGAGCCAGTGTTGGTCTTTTCATGATACTCAACGGTGAGGTCGAAAACGGATTTGCGGAAACTCTAAAAAGTCAAAAAGGGATTGTAGATCTGGCCGATACCGATCATTACTACTATTCCCTTATCAACACCATCATCTACCACCGCTGTATGTCTGGTAATACGCCCGACCAACCGGTTCGTATGATAAAAGCACGGCTTGAAAGCCAATATGACAAAAACCTGGAGGACATGCTCACTTTCGCCGTTGATTATACCTGCGACTAATACATAATCGTGACGCCTTCTGAGCATCCATTTATTGATTCATAAATTTAGTCCAAGATCCACTTATTTTGTAGCACCTTTTTGCTATCTAGATGAGATAATACCGGTTTATCTTTGTTCTGCTCCCTACGATTCTGAACGCTGGTATTACATTTGATGAGAAAACAACCCCAATAAAGGTAGGGTATTTGAAGGGGTTATCAGGCGACCTGTGAAAGACTTGGTCAATGCTTTTTCGGTTCAACGGTTGCGCCTTTCTTTTCCAAACGCCAGGTTCGTCGGATTGTGGGCATGGTGTAGTATAGAATATTCAACCTGCAGCCTGATGACAGGTACTGCATGTCTGCTTGGTAATTCAATGTGGAACCCACCCTAAAATTTAAGGGAGTCCTGTGATCTTCGAACCAAGGAAATTGAACCGTAAGATGGTATTCTCCGGGATGTAGACCTATGAAAAGGACTCTCCCATACTGGTCGCTGGTGAAGGTCTTGTTGTAGGATCCGCCTTGAAGGTTAACTTTCGCTCCAGGGAGAACTACCCCATTTGTAGTCACCCAGATTCGGACTGATGCTTTGAATGAGTTGCCAATGGCTGGCGGACTGATCAGGCTGAGCCCCAAAATTGCCAGAAACACCGTCGATCTTAGTATTTTATTCATGTTTTCACCTTTTCAGTGTGTTGCGCAAGATTGTTTTTCTTGCCACTTCTAACGGCGTAGTTCATTTATGGCAAGGGCCAAAGTTTTTGAAAAAATCGACCATTTGCGGATCAGCTCCGTCTCAATCCATGAAACGTTTTTAAAGATTGGGTCGGTATTGGGGCCTTTTATTTTGATCTTGAGGTGATTGTATGTGCGTGGATAGGGATGTTTGGGCCGGGCTGTTATGGGGGGCGGCCATCGGTGATTCGTTGGGGCTTCCTGCTGAGGGATTGTCTCCTCAGCGAGCACGAGCTTTACTGTCGGGTCGCTGGCGGCAAAGGTTTTTTCTGGGTAAAGGTATGATTAGCGATGACACAGAACATCTCGTGTTTGTGGCGCAGTGTCTTTTACGTCACCCCGTCGATGTTGATGCTTTTTGTCGGCGGCTCGCCTGGTGTTTGAGGGGGTGGTTCTTGGGTTTGCCTGCTGGGGTAGGGATGGCTACGGCTAGAGCCTGTCTCCGGCTTCTCTCTGGGCGTTCGCCAAAATCCTCCGGTGTTTTTTCATCAGGGAATGGACCAGCCATGCGAATTGCTCCCATCGGAGCTTTTTTCTGTAGGGATCCACAGGCTTTGGATGCCTTTGTTGAGGGTGCATCCCGCCTCACCCACACCGATCCAAAAGCGGTTACTGGGGCGCGTGCTATTGCTCTTCTTACTGCCGGAATCATCAACAATTTTGGACAAACACGACCAGAGTTGGGTTCATTTCTCGAACTGCTGGGGAGAGCAGGCGACGATTTAGAATGGGTTGAGTTGCTAGGATGGCTGCGGCATAGTTTGGAAGGTGATGAAACGACACAGGAGTTTGCGGTTTCTCTGGGTTTGGAGACTGGCGTAACCGGCTACATTTACCATACTGTCCCTGTAGTTGTTCACGCGGTTTATCGTCACTGGGGCGATTTTGAAGCTGGACTTACGGCGATTTTAGCCTGTGGTGGCGATGCAGATACTACCGGTTCCATTGGCGGCGCTATTCTGGGCGCTATTTGTGGGGTTCATGGGCTTCCAAGAGATTGGCGGGCAGGGCTGTTGGATTGGCCTCGTGGGGGACGATTATTGGATGATCTAGCCAACAGGCTTGCAGAAGGCGGTAAACCCGTCACATATCCATGGTGGGGTTGTTTACCCAGGAATTTGTTATTCTTATCTGTCGTCCCCTTTCATGGGTTTCGACGGCTGGCTCCGCTATATCGGTAGCTGGTTCATTTCTCAAAACAGACCTTCTAGTTTTTGATAATCCTATAATAAACCGCATTCTGGGTTTCGTTCAGTTTTACAAAAGCCTCTCCATCAAGCCCTTGGGGGTTTTGGTCGGTGGGAGGCGTTTGGGCCAGCGCAGCCAGGTCTATGGGAGAGAGAATGGGCGCGGGGGCGGTTCTGGGTCTGTTGGAGTTGATAGCCAGGATTGCTAAAAATAGAGCTGTTGCACTGGCGAGGGACCAGGCCAGGATAGGTTTTCTACTCGGGTTGTCTTTTGTTCTAATCTTGGTTCTCAAGCTGGAAAGGCCACCCTTTGGGGGCTGCTTTTCCGGAAATATCAGGTTTAAGTCCACGATTTTACCTCCGTTTTGGTTTGGGCCAACATGCGCTCCAATAATTGCACCCCCTTGTGGTATCGAGACCCCACGGTGCCTTCGGGAATGTTGAGCAGATCTGCTATTTCCCTGTAGCTCATCTCGGCAAATCGGTTGAGAACCACCACTTTTCTGATTTTAACAGGCAAGGACTCAACCGCTTTGCGAACGACTTTTTCCTGTTCGTTTTCGAGGAGCGCCTGGTCCTGGCTGCGGTTGGAAATAAGGCCTTCTAAACCTGTCCATTTCCAGAGTTTTCTCGCTCTCAGACGGTTGGCGGCCAGGTTAAGGGCAATACGGAAAACATAGGCTTTCGCATCGTTTGGGCGAACCTTTTCTCTGGAAGCCCAGAGTTTTACGAAGGCTTCCTGCACCAGGTCCATGGCCTCGTCTTCCTGCCAAACCCAGCGGTATACCGTGTTGTATAACGGCTTTTCCAAATCGAGATAGAGGTTTTCGAATACGTCCTGATTCATTCCTGGTCCCAAAGGTTTTGGCCGGATTTCTCCGGCCTTCGTGCTTGTTTTGGTCTGGCCATTGGGGGGTTATTCCCCGACGGCGCCGCTTTTCAGGATGTAATACAGGTTGTAATATCCGGGCTCTTGATTCATCCTTTTAGCGAGACCTGCGTCCAACTGATAGGCTGATTCACCTAATACGGTGTACTGTCCCGGTTTCAGGTAGATCTGGGTTCGTAGTCTGGTGTGCGAGCCTGTTTCGGATGAGATTTGTAATTCCGCCAGATTATTGCCTATGGATTTGTACAGGCCATACTCTATCTGAAAAAAGGTCCCGGTAGCGCTGGAATTGGTGCCCAATGCAGTGTTTACCCTTAACTTTTCCAATAGGATAAAATTCTGCTGAGTTTTGTCGGCCCCTTCCAATACGTGCTTGACTTCCCCCAGTCGGCTGTCGAAGCTGCTTTTTTCTGAGGTCTTTCCCAACACGATCCAGAAATCCAATACGGTGTTCTCCGCCGGTGGCAGTTTGGCGTTTTCCAGGCCTTTGATTAACTCTTCCATGCCTTGGTGGATATGGTATGGCGCCAGAAGCGCGACCTGGCCATTTGGCAAGACTTCAATTCGCGCAACAGTTGAACTGTCATTACTAAGGGAGCGAAAGTTCCGGTTCAAAATTTCCTTTAAAGGTTCTTGCATGCCGGGAGGCACTGTATAGGATTTTAGGGTGACCTGACTCATAAAATCGTCGGGTTTTTCTATGGGAGG
>JBNKOV010000280.1:0-6785 GCA_050294955.1 Holophagae bacterium | reverse complement strand
ATCAAAGTTTGGAGGCCCGGGTCCCAGAACGCACTGAAAAGCTGGTGGCGGCTCAGGAGGCCCTGGTGGAAGCGGCCCACAAAGCAGGAATGGCTGAAATCTCATCGGAGATTCTTCATGACCTTGGAAACCATCTGAATGGGGTGAGGGTTGCTGTACAAATTCTCTGCGACACCTCAAGAGAAGGGAAATGGTCCGATCTCCTTGGTCGGATCCTCGACCTCATGGATCAACAGCCTGATCTTGGCGATTTTTTCAAGGAAAATGACCGGGCTCAGGGGATTCTTCCTGCGCTTACCTCCATTTCCCAAAACTGGAACAGGCAGCGGGAGATTTTTGAAAAAGAAAGCCTTCGTTTGGAAAAGTTGACCACCACAATGTCCATGGGGCTACAGGTTTACAGGAGCTGTACGAGTAGTGAACCGCTTAAAGAATCTATCGACCTGAACAGAATGGTTGAAGAGGCTCTGCTGGTGAAGAATCAGGATTTGGAAGGCCAGATAACTGTTCATCTTGAGCTTAATCGCCTGCCACCAATCTTATTGGAAAAAAACAAAGTCCTGCGGATGCTGTCTTACCTCATTGATAACGCTCGTGAAGCAATGAACCAAAATGAGAAACCGGAGCTCCGTATAAAAACGGAAGTGCGTGACGGGATGGTTTGTTTGGAAGTTTCGGACAACGGAATGGGCATTGAGGCTGAAATCCTTGAGAAATGCATTCTTCACGGCTTTACCACCAAACCCGAAAGACGTGGATCGGGTCTTCACTATTCTGGCATTGTCATGACAGACCATTCGGGTCAACTCAATATCCAAAGCGACGGTATGGGCCAGGGCGCCATGGTGCGTCTGACCTTCCCCATTTGATTATATTAAATAGAACTCAGTCTCTGGTTGGCCATGCGAGAATAGATGTGGTTGGCTCCCAAGCGGTTTTCAAGGGCCTGAAAGGCCTTTCTCATGATTTGTACACCTAGGGTCTGGTTTCCTTGTTTATATTTTGCATAACCGTCTATGGAATCGGCTACGAAAAGGAACTCATGGTCCGGGATCATGGCGTTGTTGGTAATTTGGCGGGCCTGTTTTAGTAAGCGGTCGCATTCCGGCATATTTCCATTGGAAACTTCAATGGCCGCCAGGTCCAAAAGCTTGGGAATAAGCCAAGGGTGTTTCCAACCCAGAATCTCCGTTCGAATCGCGATGGCCTGCTTCAAATCTTCACCGGTTAATCCTTCAACATTTTGAACCAACTTGAGACGGGTCTTTTTGTGGAGCAACATGGAGCGGGTTAACAACATGTCATCGTAAACCATGGTTTCAGCTTCTTGTATTTGGGTTTCGGCCTTATCGAAGGAACCCAGTTCCGTATAGACATCGATAAGGAGCAATTTCGTGGAAAGAATCCAGAAATGATCGGATGGGTAGATTTTCTCAAAGGAGAGCAGCGCCTTCCGTGCCGTGGTCCTTGCCCCATTCAGTTTCCCCTGACGAAGTAAAAGTCGCGCCCATTTATACTGAATGATGGGGAGTCGGGGGTTGTTGTTGTCAAAGCGTATATCTATCAAAGAGAGCGTTTTACCCAGGTATTGCTCGGCCAGGCCATAGTCGCCCATTTCTACCATGAGATAACCCAGATTGCCGTAGACCATGGTCATTTCCGGGTGGCTGGGCTCCAGATATTGTTCCATGACCTGAATGCATTTCATGTAATTTTCTCGGGCTATTTTGTAATTGCCCTTTTTGACATAGAGCAAAGCAATATTATTCAGGCAATTGGCATAAGCCCGATGGTTTTCGCCAAATGCGGAGCGCTTGATCTTCATGCTTATTTGATAAAGGGTAAGAGCAGATTTGTAGTCTGACATTAAATCCATCAGGAATCCAAACTGTTCCAGAGATTCGGCGTATTTGGGGTGATTCTCCCCAAGAGTTCCTCGCAACACACTCAATCCCTCTCGATAATAGGGCTCTGCCTCGGTGTATTTCCCTAGACTTTGCAGGGTGTTTGCCATGATCATGAGGCAACTCCCATATTCCGGGTGTGACTTGTCCAGTAATTTCTCCGCCAGATCAATGCACTGACGGCCAATGTCGCTTGCCGCAGTGTAATCGCCTTTTTCCTGATAGACTGCGGCCAGCAATTGCAGGGTTGCCAGGTAGGAGCCGTGGTTTTCACCAAGGCGGGCCTTCTTTAGGCGTAATGAAGCATGGTATAGCTTTGCAGCTGCGTCATAATGGCCTTCGCTCATCAACAGTTCACCGCGGGCTTCCATCAGCCTGATTCTTTTGGGATGATCCTCTTCAAATAAAGCGACTAGGCTTTTTTCCGCTTTCTCCAGCCAACTTCTTGCCTCCTCATGTTCGCCAGAAATGATATACAACCTTGCCAGTTTGACCATGGTGTCTCCTGCAAGGGAATGATGGAACGTACTGTTCTCCCTGAAGGCAAGCACTTTCTTGAAGCCATGGATTGCTTTTTCATAGTATCCCCAATCGGCCATCAGTTCGGCCCTGTCTGCTATGAGCATCGTTGCTTGGACTGGGTTCTCATAGCCAATTTCATTGGCCTGGCTATAGAAGGCATCGGCTTTGACATACTGACCCTGCAATTGCCATTGTCGGCCTTCCAGATGGTAATAGCGGGCTAGAAGAGAAAGATTTTCTTCTAGGAAAGTCGATTTTCTCAACTGATCCAGCCTCTTGTCAGCAGCGCGGTAATCACCAGCCATCTGAAGTGTTTCGATTAAATCCAAAGCAGAATCGAAGTTGGAATCTTCATTGCTATTGGCCACCATGGTAAACAGGTCAATGGAGGAGCGATAATGACCCAGCGAACGATAGGCCCGAGCCATGGTACACAGGAGTTTTTTCCTGGCTCGATCCCCCAGAATAAACTGGGTTGTCAATTGACGACGGCCCACCTCCATGATTTCAAAGGCCGAAACGTCACGACCCTGGGCCAGATCAGGATCTACCTGCTCGACCATGTTCACCAGAAACGCGGTAACCGCCTCAGCGTTGGCCCTTTCGGTTGTAGCGATGAGATGTTGTTCCTGATAGAGTCCTCTCTGATAATAGGCGTAAATGTTGAAGATGGTCATGGAACTGATTAAAATTAATAAAGTCGCCGTTTGCCACGGATTTCGCCCGATGTATTTTATGAGGCGGTACCATGCTGTGGCCGGTCGAGCCTTGATCGGCTGCTGGGTTCGGTAGCGTTCCAAATCGCTGGACAGCGCTTCCACCGAAGAATAACGACGCGTTTTGTCGCGAGCCAGGGCTTTTAGTATGATGGTGTCTAAATCGCCACGGAGATGCCGGGAAAGTCCCTTTTGGCCAGAACTACCGGCCAGGGTGCTGGGCTTTCGAATGGGCGCATGATTCACCACCCGTCCCACTTCCACCGCATTTCTTGTGTCAAAGGAATAGGGTCTCCGACCTACTACCATTTCATACAGCATGACGCCCAGGGAATAGACATCCGAGGTTGCGTTTAACCGCTGTCCGTTCACCTGTTCCGGAGAGGCGTATTCAGGCGTCATCATGCGATCGTTCATTCTGGTGACCGTAAACTGTTGACCCGTATCTGGATCTAGGATCGCGGCAATGCCGAAATCCAACAATTTGATTTTTTGATCGGGGGTCACGATGATGTTGCCAGGCTTTAAATCTCGGTGGATAACCAACTGACCATGGGCGTAGCTCAACGCCTCACAAATTTGGATGAACAGCGAAAGCCGGGTGTCAATGTCCGGGGGGTTCTTTGCCAGGAATTCATCTAATGGCAGGCCTTGAATGTATTCAAGGGCCATCCATGGTTGACCCTGCTCCAAGGTTCCCGCATCCAGAATCTGGGCAATGCCCGGATGTCTCAGGCCAGATAGTATTTTACACTCCGCCTTAAACATGTCATGGGTTTGCGCATGCCAGTGGGTGAGCACCTTCAGCGCTACTTTTATGTCCAAATCGTCTGTTCGGCTGGCCAGGTAGACAATTCCCATCCCGCCCTGTCCAATGCGTTTTTCTATACGGTAACACCCCAGCCTTTCTCCCGGTTGAAATTTGATGGGAGCGCCTGTTGGGATGGCATCTGGGGAATCTTTCATTCTATGGAGGTGACGCCCATGGGAGTCGCTGACCTGGTTTTCCAATCCCTCCCTAAACCTCAGTTTATCATCGGGAACTGCTTGTGATCTCCCGTTCTCCTGACCCAAACTGTGACCCGTCACCTGGTCTTTTTTACAGTTGTTTCCCTTCATGAAAGATACTCCCTTCGCTTTTACGCTAAATTGTTCCTCTTTTATCAGCTCCTGGTTTGTTCTGCACCATCCCTCCTGTCTTCCAATTTATCAATATCTGTCCTCAAGAGAATCACATTAAGGAGTGATTTTGTGCTGAGGACATTTAGTTCTAACCCCGTCACTTTTGAAAAAACTGAGACGGGAACATTGCTCTTTTTTTGAAAAAGGGCCGGGCGTTACGAGGGCTATTCAAATGATCCTGGTGTATTTACCGATATCACCGGGTTGTTTTATGGAGATGAGCACTCTTCCGTGATTTGTCCCATGGCCACTTGCACGTTGTGGCAAGAAATAGCCTCACATAATAATGTGACGTCACTTATTCTGAAAAACTCATCCCTTCATGTGGTTTGACAATGTTATGCCGACTTCTAACATAAACTGGTGAGTCGTACTTGAATACCCTACTAGACGATGGTGGCGTAGTAAAATGTCGGCCCATAAAAAAACACCGAGGAGAGATGAAATGAAAAAAAGTCTATTTCTATGTATTACATTACTGTTTTATATCGGATCCATGTTACAGGCCGGGGATTGCCCAACCGCAAGAATGGGCGACTTTATAGAGGATACATTCCAAACCCATGATTTTACAAGTGGAGGAGTTCCGAAATGGCCACTCTACAATTTAATGGTCGGCAACTGGAACAGCAATCATACCGACACAGCATTGATGTTTAGCGATGTCACCCAAAATGACGTGGTGGAAACCCGTGCAGTATTGGCGCGTTTTGAACAGGGCGAATGGCGATTTAATGATTTTGCCATCGACCTGGGGGGCATGAGTCATAGCGCGAGAAGCAGGGATTTGGATGGAGATGGTCAATTGGAACTAATCACTACTCAACCCTGGTCTATCCAGAGTAATGGGCAAAATGTACCGGGAGTCCGCATTTCAGTCCATCAAAAAATGAACATGATAAAAAACCGCTTTCTCCACACCGATACCACCACTTTCCCCGTTTCTTCAAACCTTTTCAGTCATTTTCAGGTTATGGCGGACTTGGATGGCGATGATTTGAATGATCTGGTGTTTGTGCATGAGAATGGAACAGGAAAAATTTGGGTCACCCTGTTTTATTCCCGACTGGAATGGATTTCCGGTCGAGTGACTCCTCGCATCACATTTCAAGAGCCCCTGTCTTTTGAGACCGTGGTAGACGATCAGTTCCTTAATGGGCGTCTTTCCCATGGCGATTTTACCGGTGATGGCAAGGACGAGCTGGTATTCACAAAAACCAAACGGTCTTCTGTAAACCCATTAAGGGTTCAGGTGCGCATGTTGGAGCTGAACGCAGATTTCAATGATCCGGACGCCTACCTGGACAATGGCATGGTTTATGTTTTGCGAATGGCCGGCTGGTGGCTGGATCTGGACACCCGCTATGATCATACAATGGTGTCCGATGTTGACGGCAACGGCAGAGACAATTTGGTAATTTCCGGGTACGGGGCCAACTCCTGGTTTACCCTTGCAAATATTGAACTGGACTGCGACAACCAATGGGCGATGGCCTACCAACAGCCTTATAGCGATCCGGTGAAAACAGACAGAAAGCCCCGGGTGGGTGATCTGAATGCAGATCGCAGAGCCGAGGTCATGGTTGCGGGACATAATCTTATGGGCCTCCAAGGCCCTGAGGGCATGTACCTGCGAACCTGGTCCCACGACGATTTCCAATGGCGGGAAACTGAGTTCATTGATACAACCTTGCCCACAGATTTGGACGCCTACTTCTTCTCCATGGACGCCAATGGAGACCGGGCCAACGACTATGTGTTCTTCAACCCCTATGTAACCGGAACTCCCGGTAACCTGCAAATTGCTGCCATTCGAACCTACTTTTACGAAACACCTTAATAACTCGAGACGGCGGGGGCGGGTGAATATGGTCCGCTCCTGCTTGATACACCCAGCTTCCATGAATCAGACAACGGTCTCTAAAACAATATGGCCAAAGAAAGCCAGCCTTTTGAATCAGTGTTCTACCAAGTCTAGCTGGCCATGGGATTAACAGAGGTTTTGAGATCCTCACAGTATAGCAACGGCTTCGCCGCAGATAGAGCCGCTTGGATTTTTCCCCCAGGCCGAGCTTCCTCGCGGGAATAGGTCCCTTGCATCAGTTGTAACAGTTATTGGCGTTCCGACTTGAAGTTGGCGATTTTGAAGGAATTGTCAAAACCCCGGATTTGCGGATTATAGTCGTGGACTACCTAATCCAGATGGAGCGGAGAGTTTCGACGGGTGAACCTTTGGAAAGCCTCACTTTCCAAAGGATTGACCGTCGTTGCTGTTACCTGGAGCACGATTCCAGGGAACCTGACTTCGTTCCCAACAGAGGCCAGACGCATTTACATCCAACTTATGATCGGCATTAGCGTCCTTTCCGGAAATTGTTTTACTACGAAACGAGTGTTTGGCCCCTCCCTCCCATGATTTTCATAAGATTAGCATGGCCCCGGTGTACCTTGCCATTGGATG
>JBNKOV010000279.1:0-6789 GCA_050294955.1 Holophagae bacterium | reverse complement strand
CATAAACGGCTTCTTTGTAAGCGGCCCCCAACCCATGGAACAGGCGGTAAATCAGGCCCTGAAACCGGTTGCGGGTTTGGGACCCTTCACTCAGATCGTGGCCCCCATCGTTGGAACCGACAATTACGATTTTATGATGCAGGGGATTGGAAACCTGGTAGCCAATCAGGAATCCGCCAATTACGGTCCCCATTATCATGCTCGTTCGGATACCTTCGACAAGGTGGACCAAAACCAACTGCGCCTGAATTCAGCGGTCATCGCCGCCCTTGCCCTTGGTTTCGCCGAACTGGATTTTACCTGGGAGCGCCTGACCCGCGCCGACCTCGAACAACTCATGGCCGCCACCGATTTAGAACACCAAATGAAAGGATTTGCGGTATGGGAAGCCTGGGAAAATGGCTCCCGAGGCAGGACAGACTAACAACCCTAACTCTATTGGAGGAACCCACTTGAAATTTCCATTACTCATTTTATTTCTTATAACGCCATTCATCTATGGGGCGGACCCAACCGCGCAGGAGATTCTGGACAAATGCATTCAATACCACGATCCCAATGGGGAATGGTCCTCACTGAACACCACGCTCCTTTTGGAGGAAAGCAGACCCGATGGGACGATTCGCAAGGTTCAAACCACCATCAATCTACCCCAACAAATCTTCCGCTATGAGGCCCATATTGGAGACGACCACATCATTAAAAGCATCAACGGGGAAACCTGTAAGGCGAGCTTTAATGGCAGTGACTCGTTTTCCAAGGAGATCGAAGAGAAGCATCGTCTCAGTTGCGAGCGGATTAAGTGGTTCCGCAATTATTACACCTACTTGTTTGGGCTTCCCATGAAATTAAAGGATCCGGGAACCATCTTGGATCCGACTCCGACGCGAACCACCTTTATGGACCAGGATGTCCTTAGTCTGAAGGTAACTTACGATCCGGAAGTAGGCGGAGAGGTCTGGTTATTTTATGTGGACCCGCAAACCTACGCACTCACTGGCTGCCGATTCTACCGGAAAGATGTCACAAAAGACGGTGAGTACATTATCTTTGAGGGAGAGTCAAAGGTGGGCGCCATGAGGCTGCCTCGCAACAGAACCTGGCATATGAATGCGGATGGCAAGCTCCTTGGAACCGACTCCCTTGTAGGCGTTAAGTAAGCTCTATGAAGGAATGGCGTTTTGGGTTGACGGCTCTCATCCTGGGGACGATGTTCTTTTTCTCCCTGGGCAAGCTCTGGCCCCTGGCCGAGGTGGATCTTCACAGGCCCGGCCATAAACTGAAAATGCAGGCTCTGGATCATCTTCAGGAGCTGGGCTTTGAGATGGCGGGCCATGTAGCGGAGAGCAGGCTGCGGGTGGACAGCAATACACTGGACTACCTGGAGGCCCGACTCCCCCAGAACAAGGTTCAAGAACTAATCCGCGCCAATCACATTCTGGTGCGATACCAGATCTTTTTTAAAAGGCCGGGTCATCCCGAAATGGTGTCTGCGGCCCTTCATGCCAACGGATCTCTACTGGCCTGGAACTCTTCAAGGCGCGAAGAGCAGGAAGGCGCTTTTTTAAATGAGAGCCAGGCTCGGGAACGGGCTGCCCAAGCCATTCGCCATCTTGGTTTTCCCCAAGAAATATGGCTGGAAAAAGGGGTCCAATCCCAAGACCTCCCCAACCGCCGCCAGTTTCGGTTCACCTTTGAGAGAATGGTATTAAATGAGCCAGAACTGAAAGAACGCCTTATTGTTACGGTGGAAGGTGACGAACTGGCCGGAGCCGTGAGATCCCTGATCCCCCCCGAGGAGGCGAGACTGGCCATGCGAGCGGCCAAAGCGCCAAGGGATGTGCTCCAAAATGTAGGGTTTCTCTGCCTTGGCCTGGCGGGATTGGGCGCTATTGCCGTTTTTCTGTTGAAACTTCAGGCTGGCTCGGTTCGTTTGAAACCGGCCGCAACGGTGGCGACAATCGCCTTTATTTGCGGGTTGGCGACCCAGTTCCTTCAAAAGGCGTCGCTTTTCCTGGAATGGGACCCCTTGTGGCCACGTTGGGTTTCTCTGCTGCGAAGCATGATGTTCCAGGCCGGGCAAAACGTAGCGATCTTGCTGTTGGCGCTGGTGTTGGTGGCGGCGGGCGACGCCCTGGACCGAGAACGGGGTCTGGGTTTGGGAAAAACCCTTCGCACGGTTTTAAAGGGCGGCTTTGGAAACCCGGAGGTTGGCCGTGACTGCCTTCGCGGTTTTCTTTTAGGGCTCATCTGCGGAGGCGCGTTGTGTCTGGCCGCTGTGTTTCCGGAGTTGTCGGCCAACAGTCACACCGCCATCCAACCCCGAGGTTTTTTCTTCTACGCGCTTAACGCCTCCTCCCCCGCCCTTGCCACTTTGTTCTTCTTTTTGGGAATTGCCATTGTTGAGGAGTCGGGATATCGTTTCTTTGCAGGAGCCTGGCTGTTCCAAATGACCGGAAGGAAGTGGCTGGCCATTCTATTGCCCGGCCTCATCTACGGGCTGACCCATACAGGCC
Organism: Holophagae bacterium; assembly: GCA_050294955.1. GTDB lineage: Bacteria > Acidobacteriota > Holophagae > Acanthopleuribacterales > Acanthopleuribacteraceae > JBNKOV01. Next base: position 4,273 of record JBNKOV010000279.1, on the reverse strand, counting down.
TGGATTTTTTGCCCCCGGCGGAGCCGTTCTGGGCGCGGCCTCTGGTGTTAACCCTGGTGGGTTGCGTTTGGGGCTGGGGCTTTTTCCGATTTGGGGCCTTATGCGTGATTGTCTCTCATTTCACAGCGGATCTCTTCATTTTCAATTGGCCGGCGCTGGGGAGCGGAGATCCCAAACTAATCATGACCGCCCTGCTCACCATTGCGGTTCCCCTGCTGCCTGCCTTGAGCTGCTTGAGACCGCAAAAAGACGGAAATAAGCTGATGGATGAGGTTTCCTGATGTGGTTTGGTCAGAAAATTTATGAACACAAGGGCAAGATCCAACACGGACGCTGGATTGCCTATGACACGCGAGACGCCGCAATGAAAGCGGGCTGTAAGCTGGTGAGTATTCTGGAGCTTTGCTGTAATAGCGATGAATATTACGACTGGCTGGACCAGGTGGAGCGGGTTGGCGGCGACCCTCGAAAAGTGCGACCGCTTTTTCCCTTTGCCGGTCCCTTCTACGCTGATTTCGACAGCGCCGACAACCTCAAGGGCTTGAAGGGGAATCTGGTTTCCAAGCTGAACGCCCTTCAAGAAAAGCACGATCTGGAGGATGAGGATTTCCAGATTTGGTATTCCGGGTCCAAGGGGTTCCATCTCGTTCTCGATCCGGCGCTTTTTGGGGCCGTGGGCTTTGAGCACAAATTGCTGCCCGATATCTACAAGATTTTTGGCTGTGGCCTTGGACTGGGCGATCTCATGGATGTGGTGGTGTACTCGAAAGGCCGAGGCCGACTCTGGCGCGTGGAGGGGGATTTGCGCAGCAATGGCTGTCGCAAGATACCCATTTCTCTCGGTCAATTACGCGGGCTTTCCGTTACCGAGATCCAGAATCTTGCGAGACAAAAGTCCTGGTATCGCCCTGAGTTGCGGATCAACCCGCCAGCGTCCAAAACCATGACCGCCTTGTTCAAAGAGGCGGTTGAGATGGTGGAAGACAGGAACCGCAAGCGCATCAGAAAACCTCGGAACAAGACCGGACCCGTTCCAGAGGCGCGACTTTCCCAAGCTTTGGCGGCGCTGCCCCAGGCCTATTGCGACGATTATGGCGACTGGTTGACCGTGGGCATGGCGCTGCACGATGGGACAGGCGGCAGCCTGGAGGGTCTGGAACTCTGGCGCCAGTGGTCCATGCAATCGGAAAAGTACGACCCCCATGTCTTGGATCACATGTGGGATGGCTTTCAGGAAGATCCCAACGGCATCAGCGTAGGCACCCTGTTTTATCTGGCCGGACAAGTTGGTGGTCGAACGTAAACTCATAGGCAGCCCAATCTGAGCCAGCAATAGGGATTAGATTTGACGGCCACAGAACCGAGCCGTGTTTTTTGATCCCATAATCAGGCCAAACGAAGCTTGGCTGTGGACTTTTTATAGTATTTATGTTAGTAAATAGTCGGCTTGGAAGGCGCTTTCTTTTGAAGGTTGGTTCCCTGATTCCCCCCAGGGTTTTCGCCATCCCCATCTAGGGTTAAAACCCTCGGCCCCGCCGGAATTGATTGGGTCTGCTAAAGTCTAATGTCGAGCTTGGCGGTTGGCTTTCGAACCGTTTGGATGAACCATGTTGCAAAGTCTGGACCATCGTGGCGCGGGACGGTTCCTGAAGAGAATCGGTCATATCGTGCGAATGCTGCTGCTGTTTGTGAGCCTGTTCGGTCTTTTGGCCGCCTGGTTTTGGGTTTATCAACCCAAACGGGTTGTGAAACTGGACGATAAGATTAAAGCAAGGCATCTGGAACCCTACCAAGACCGTCTGCGCGCCGCCCAGACCCTGATGGCTGAAGGGAGCCCGGATGGTAGGACCTCACTGGAAGCGCTGTTGCACGACATGGATGGGGTCCGCAAAGGCGACAGGCTGAACCAGATTAAGGAAAACTGTTTTTTGGAGCTGGAGAAGGCCTATCAGTTGCCCGCAGATTCAGCCCAGCTAATAGCTCTCTATGAAAACTGGGCCGCCTTTAATGATCGAGACTTACGGCCTCAAGTGGGTTTGGCGAAGGTGCAACTGACGTTGCCCGAATTCAAAGAGCAGGGCATGGCGACCCTCACCGACCTGTTCAACCGGATCCCAGATGCGCCGCTGATTGCCGACGCCTATGGCTCTATTATTTTGGAAAAGGGGTCGGCGGCGGAATATTTCGGTCACTTCCTGCGACAACGGGAAGAACTGAGGCAAAATGCGATTGCCAATGATTGGTATTTCTATTGGAACACGGGCAAGGGTTTTCAGCGGAACGGTCGCTCTCTGGCAGAAATGAAGTGGCTGGATGAAACTCAGATAGAAGTTTCCTGCAAATTGCCCGCCGCGTCCTATTGGGCGATTCGTCTGGATTCCCCGCCCTGGCTGCCCATTTGTTTAATTAACCCTGTATTCTCATTAACCGACGGCAAGAATCAGATCCAAGCCCCATTGGCCGAAACCACCCAAAGATTAAATGATGTGGAGCTGCGGTCCGGCATGTATTTCGCCGGTCAGGGCGACCCCTATATGACCTCTTTGTTGCCAACCGTCACGGCGCTGGGCGCTAACGGGAAGGCAACCTTTCGAGCCGCGCTGCTGCCCGGCTCCTTTGAGAAACTAGCGGAAATGCTGCCTACGCCCGAAGCGCGACAAGAATTAATACAACAGTTAAATGATCAGGATCGGCGGGTTTTAACTGAACTGGAACCTTATTTCCCAGACGATAGGCAAGCGGAGGACAAAAAGTAGATGGTTAAAACCGGACTCCGTTTCCAAATTAAAAAGACTCTTTCCGGTCTGTGGCGCTGGAGCTGGCTGGTTACCCTGCCTTTTGCCGTGGTTACCCTGTACTGGATGTGGGCTGTGGCCCAGCGCTATTATCAGTTTGGCGTGGTCTATGACTCGCGGCCCATGCCCGCCTCTCTGTATAATATTGGAAAAATGGAATTTCAGTGCATGGTCGCCCAAGCCCAACAGGCCATGCGATTTGAGAGACTTTCCGCGCCCAAGGGGTTGCGAGTGGTTGATCTGTTTTTGGAAACGGCGGCTGAAAAACGCCTGAACAGCAACCTTCCCCATTCGGGCCAACATTATGAAAAAGCTCAACTCTTGTACCCCGACGGAGATATTCACCCCGTGAAAGTGAAGTACCGTGGCGACTTCTCGCAGCATTGGGGCCATTACAAGAAGAGCACCCGCATTAAAACCAAAAAAGAGCATTTAATGGACGGCATGCGCGCCTTCAACCTGAACGCGCCCAAATTTGAAGGCATGTTGCACAACCATCTCGGCTATGAACTGGCGCGGGATTTGGGGCTGCTGGCGCCCCATTCAGAAATGGTTTTTTATCGAATTAACGGCAAGTTTCGGGGCGTCCACCTGCTGGTGGAACAATTGGATGAAGGAACCCTGCGTCGCAACAACCGCATGCCCGGGGATGTGTACTCCGGCGAACTGGTGGGAAAAGACCAATATAAGGGTCTGGATTCCAACGTGTTTCTCTACCCCGGCGTTTGGGAGAAGATTGCCATCAACAATCACTTCGATCCAAACTCGATTGAGCCGTTAAAGAAGCTGACCACAGCGCTTAACTCATCCAACCGCCAGGAAGCCACCGCCATGCTGGACCCGGAAACCTGGGCGAGATTTTCCCTGTTTGAGATACTCACCCAATGCTTCCACTTCGACAAGGGCCACAACTGGCGGCTTTTCTACGACCCGGCCAAAAGTCGTTTTGAACCTATTGTTTGGGACCCAGTGGCCTGGCATCCCTACTGGCAGCCACGCAGGCCCAACGAGACCCGAAACGCAGATGTAATTTTAACCAGTCTCCACGAAGCGCTGGTCTCCGATTACCGATTCCTGGCCGCCCGCCACGACGCCATGAGGCGCTTCTTCCAAACCGGCCAGGACCAGACCTTCCTAAAAAAGGCGCGACAGGTGATTGAAGAATTGAAGCCGGTGGTGGATACGGACCCCTACATCACCAGCCAATTCGAACATTTCACGCCCCAGGAATCCAAAGACGCCATGGACGCGCTCTATCGGAGCATTGAGGAGACCTTTAGCGAAATCCGCAAGATCTGTTTGGATGACGAAGGCGAAGTGGCCTATAAGCCGCTGGAACAGGGCGTAATAGGCCGTGGTGTAAGGGACGTGGATGGCCGCACCTTCTGCGAATGACAGGCACTCGGCCAGACGATAGACCTGGGAGGATTGGCACAGCGTATATTCGGCATAGGTGCCGGTCAGACTGCCGGCGACAT
>JBNKOV010000278.1:0-6799 GCA_050294955.1 Holophagae bacterium | reverse complement strand
GGCAGCATTACAGCAGAAAGCTCAGGCCCTGGCAAAGGATCAAGCTTTACAATAACCATTTCAAAAACCTATATCCAAAGAGACGAGAGTGGATTATAAAAAAACAAGTGAATGTGGGGAGGGAAGCCCGGATCTTTCAACCCGAGCTCGCACTTCTAGACAGCCGTTATATTGCGAATGGCTTCAGCAACTTCTTCAAGTGATGGGATAACGCCTCCTGCCTTTCCAAGAAACTTCACGGGTCGGTTGCCTTCAACTGCCAGTTTCACGTCATAGAGCATCTGCCCCATATTCATCTCCACATCCAAAAACACGCCAGACCGGGACATGCGATCCGCCACCAGTTTACACGCGTCAAATGGGAAGGGGTTTAGTGTAATGGGTCGGAATAGGCCCACCATAAAGCCTTCGGAACGAAGCATGTCCACTGCAGACTTGCATATTCGGGCCATGGTTCCAAATGCAGTGACCACCACTTCTGCATCTTCGTCCCCATAGAATTCCCAGCGTGTCTCTTCACGAGCAATCCTATCGTATTTTTCCTTTAAATGGAAATTGTGAGCATTGAGCGCCTCAGGGTCCAAAAAGAGAGAAGTGACCGCTCTTGGCGCACGCCCCTCACACCCTGTTAGAGCCCAATCATTTTCCATTAACGGCGCCCCCTTGCCTTCCGTTGGAAACGACACCGGCTCCATCATCTGACCAATCATGCCATCTCCCACAACCATGACCGGGTTCCGATACTTCTCAGCAAGATCAAAGGCAAGTATCATGTGATCCACCGCTTCCTGCACTGAAGAAGGCGCTAGAACGATCAATTGATAATCACCATGACCATGACCTCTGGTTGCCTGAAAATAATCGCCTTGGGCAGGAAGAATCCCGCCAAGGCCCGGCCCCGCCCGCATAATATTTATCACGACACACGGCAGCTCGCTGGCTGCGATGTAACTGATTCCTTCAGCCATAAGGCTGATGCCCGGAGATGAGGAAGACGTCATACACTTGACGCCAGCCCCCGCAGCGCCGTACACCATGTTTATTGCCGCCACCTCGCTTTCGGCCTGAACGAAGACCCCGTCCACTTCTGGCAACCGTTTCACAAGATATTCCGGTACTTCGGTTTGGGGCGTAATGGGATAACCGAAGAAATGAACGCAGCCAGCTCTGATAGCAGCTTCCCCCAGAGCTTCATTGCCTTTCATGAGAATTTTATCCATGGATGCCTCCTTCAACCGGCAGCATGGGCCACGCGGCCCTGGGCCATACCGGCGCGAAATGCAGCGATACTGCTTTTTACGTGTTGGCTTCTTCCCTTGCCAAATACATCAACGATGGCGTCTTCCAGTGCTTTTTCAGGCAAGACATCAGTCGCTCCCACAAATGCGCCAAGCATAACCAGATTCGCGGCCTTTAGGTTTCCAGCCTGCTCGGCCAGGGCTCTTGAATCAACAAAAACGCATTCACAATCTGGACGTGTCGCCTCCTTTTTGATGAGGGTGGTATTGATCACAATGACGCCGTCAGGAAGCACTTTCTCTTCAAATTTTTCAAGGGAAGGCAGATTCATGGCCAATAAGGCGCTGGGACTGGTTATAAGTGGAGAGCCAATCCGTTCCGAAGAAATGCAAACCGTGACATTGGCAGTGCCTCCCCTCATTTCAGGTCCGTAGGAAGGAAGCCAGCTCACTTCATAACCTTCAGCCATGGCAGCGTGAGCCAGGATTTTTCCTGCCGACAAAATCCCCTGCCCCCCAAAACCAGCCATAATCATTTCTGTACTTTTCATGACTCCTGCTCCTTTGTGTTATCTTTAAACCACAGCAGGTTCCGCCGAAGCGTGGGTGACCGCAGGTTGTGGCTCTTTCACAACCCCCAATGGGTAATAGGGAATCATATTTTGCTCCAGCCAGTCAGATGCCTCCACCGGTGAAAGCCCCCAATTCGTGGGACAGGTGGACAGCACCTCTACAAAGCTAAAACAGCGGTTTTCCATTTGGTATTGAAAGGCTTGCTTAATCAACTTCCTGGTTTTAAGACTTTGCTTTGGATTATGGGCTGAGCCCCGCGCGATAAAGGCAGGAGTCTGAAGCGAAGCCAGAAGCTCCGCCATTCGAATGGGGTATCCCGTTTCGGCCACATCCCTCCCAAATGGAGAGGTCGTTGTTGTCTGACCGGCCAGGGTTGTGGGAGCCATTTGCCCACCCGTCATGCCATATATGGCGTTGTTCAGAAAAATGACCGTGAACTTTTCGCCACGATTGGCGGCGTGGATAATTTCATTGCCGCCAATGGACACCAAATCGCCATCGCCTTGATAGGTAAACACGATATGGTTGGGTCGAGATCGTTTGACGCCTGTAGCCATTGCCGGAGCTCTACCGTGGGGCGCTTCAAACATATCGCAATTAAAGTATTCATATGCCAGAACTGCGCACCCAACTGGAGCCACACCAATGGTTTTGCCGAGAACTCCCAATTCTTCGAGAACCTCTGCGCAAAGCCGATGAACCACGCCATGAGTGCAACCTGGGCAATAATGGGTTTGTTTTTCCGTTAGGCCACAAGTGTTGACAAAGGTCTGTTTTCCCTTTTTATTCCAAACCTCGATGCCCCCGTCTGGACAGGAAACCGCGCAAAGCGCGCAACCCGAGCAGTCTTCAGGTTGACCTTCAAAGGTTACGTAATTATAACCCCTTTCGTTCAGTTCGTCTGAATAAGCTATTAAATCCTTGGGGCATGCAACAATACATCGTCCACACCCCTTGCAGCGAATTTCACCAATTGCAATAGCGCCCATGATCGCCTCCTCATCGCGCCGCCATTAGAGGCCCCACTTTTGGAACCGGTTTATTCAACGATGTGGATACCGTGGTTAGCCATGGCGGAAGCATAAGACGTTTAAGTTCAAGAATGGGGGCCTGAATTTCCAGTTGATCCAAGGTATGGCTCAAATGCTCCATAACCGCCATAAACCTAACAGGCAGCCCTGCCTTGTCCGACACCTCGCAGGCAAGACGCCAACCCCTCTCTATTACGCCTCCATGAGTTTCTTCAACCAAATGGGAGTTGGCAATGAGCCCAGTCACATTCAGTCGGGAGGCGGTTTCAATTTCAGCTTTCATTTTAAGACAACCCTCAACAGTATTGGAGAAGGGCCTACACGCGTTAATTACTTGCAGAAATTCGTAGGGATTAGCGCCTATTCTGGTTCGCAAGCAAGCCAATACTCTGGCCCCCACATCATCTCCGCCCACGTCTAAAATATTCACAGTATTGGGTTTTGAGCTAAAAAGAGCTGCAATTTCTGGGAGAAGGATGGGAAGATCAGCATAGACTTGCTCCCCAGGGGGAACGACTAACTCCACACCACATTTTCTCATATGTTCGGCAGCCTCCCGACACCGAAAATAGGGATTGACCAGATCCAGATCCGCCAACCGAACGCGAACCCCAGACCTGGCAATTTGAGTCGCTAGATTCACCGATACTTCGGTTTTCCCGGAGCCGTAACCGCCAGCTATGATGAATACGCCTTGATGGGGAAGAGAAAATAAGTCGCGCACCACGGCAGCTCCTTTGAAAAAGATTTGCTGATTCGCACGGGGCGTTTTCGTGATGTCCGCCAACCGCGAACCCTGTCTCATAATGAGACCCCGCCTGGACATGAAACACAAAAACGTCGGGGTTCTCAAACATTAAATAGGAAGCAAAATTCAGGCCATAACCGTGGCGCAGGGAAGGTCAATTATGCGTGGCGTTCAGGATAAGGACATCACCAGATATGAGCCAGGATCCACAGCAGCCAGAGGAAAAATCCGCAGAATCCTTTACCATTTGGGCTTTAAATGGGGTCAAATGTAAAGCTTTCAGGATTCCTTTCCATTTCCCTCCCTCTTTGTGTTAGGATCCTCTATCTTTGCTAAACCGGAGGGTGGTGCATGTATAAAGAAGGTGATTACGTATTTTACCCAAAGGGCGGTATTTTTGTAATCGATCAGGAAACTGAAAAGACCATCGGAGGCAATTCTATTGCTTTCTTCGATCTGATCGCTGAAGACGGTAAAACCAAAATAAGCATACCCAAAGCCAATGTAGACCGGGTTGGGCTAAGACATCTGGTAACGGCCAAACAGCTGGATGATCATCTGAATGCTATAGGCCCAGATCCCGACATCCTGGAGCTCCATCACAAAGAAAGAAAGGCCCGTTTTGCCGTGTTAAGGGAAACGGGGAACTTTAAAGAGATGGCAACCGTAGTGTTCACTATTTTTCAGCTAATCCAAAATACTTCGGCAACCACCGAAGAGAAACGGATTTATGAACAAATCCGGGAAAGAGTGGTTCACGAAATCCAGATCGTTAGAGGCGTCAGTACCAAGCAAGCAGCCAAGTACTTGAATTCTGTCATGGAAGAAAGCGTCGCCTGATCATATCGCTTAGACCAAGTGTCATTTAGATTAAAAAAACCGGCCCCCTGGCCGGTTTTTTTATTGAGCTTTAAGGGGCAAGGCAAACCCTCGCCGCAAATTGGGAGCCGGACAAATGCCCGGCTCATACCCGTTGATTGCCTAACTGGTTCGTCGTGAGGCAAGTTTTGCAACGATCCACATCAGGAAAAGAATAGCGAAAAGTGCAATCAGGTTGGTTGCCCAGGCATCAAGCCCTAAATCGAGACCTTTGATTTTTTCGCCGCCCTTAAAGGCAACCCACCCTGCGAGGAGCACGCCCGTAAGACCTTCGCCGCCGACCAGTCCAGATCCAAAAAGCACGCCCTGCTCTCTACGTTCCTCTTTCTGCTTCTCACTCCCTTTTCTAGTGATCATGTATCGAACAAGACCGCCCAAAAAGACCGGAGCCATTGTGGACATAGGCAAGTAAACCCCCACGGCAAAAGGAAGCGAGGGAAGTCTACAAGCCCAAACAACCAGGGAAATCCCCACGCCGATGAGGATGAGGTTCCAGGGTAATTGCTGATCAAGCACCCCATCGATAACCAATTTCATGAGCGTGGCCTGAGGCGCAGGCAATTCGGCGCTGCCAAGCGTGTACTGATTATGAAGGAGAGTCAATGCCCAGCAAACCACTCCGGCAGAGGTGATTACACCCACCAGTTCGCCAATTTGCTGACGCCTTGGAGTAGCGCCTAAGAGAAAACCCGTCTTCAAATCTTGAGATGTGTCCCCGGCGATGGAAGCTGCAATACAAACAACCGTCCCTACCATCAAGGTAGTGGCCTTGCCCAGATCGTCAGTCCAACCCATAAGCCAAAAGACGACAGAGGTCCCGATAAGTGTCGCGATAGTCATCCCTGAAGTAGGGTTGGACGTAACACCCACCATCCCAACGATGCGAGATGATACTGTTACAAAGAAAAATGCGAAGACGGCAATTAGCAGAGAAGCTACCAGTCGGGTGGGAACGGAGTCGATATAACCCAAAATCCCCGGGATAAGCGTTAAAACCAGAAGGATAAAGGATACAATCATCAAGACCGTTTTAATGGAAAGGTCCTGGTCGGTTCTAATTTCCTCGGTAGCTTGTCCTCTTTGTTTTAATTGGGCTAGCCCAACTTTGAAAGACTCCACCATGGCGGGTATCGATTGAATGAGAGTAATAATTCCTGCAGTCGCCACAGCGCCAGCGCCGATATAACGGACATAGCGATTCCAAATATCGCCAGCAGACATGTCGCGAATGAGAGATTCCGTTTCTGGATAGAAGGGAGCTGTGAGATCATAACCCCACCAATTGATGGCCGGAATAATAATAAGAGCTGACAAGGCCGATCCGGCGACCATAATGGTTGCAATTCGGAGACCTAAGATATAACCCACGCCCAATAAAGCGGGTGAAGCTTTAACAGCCACCTTCGCTTTGAAGGCCAAAGCCTGACTCCATGTCTCGGGTATGATCTTGAACCCACCCGTAAGCAGTTTGAAGAACATGCCAACGCCAATCCCCCAGAATACACCAGAAGCTTGTTTCCCGCCCTGCTCAGAGGCAACCAACACTTCAGCGCAGGCCATGCCTTCAGGATAAGGAAGCTTCCCATGTTCCCGGGCAATGAGATAGCGCCGTAGGGGTATCATGGCCAAAATTCCCAACATGCCGCCAGCCATGGCCAAAAGAGTAATTTGACGCAACGAAGGCGTCATGCCCCAAATGAAAAGAGCAGGCAGCGTAAACAGCACCCCAGACGCCACAGAAGAACTTGCCGAACCAATTGTCTGGGACATATTGGTTTCCAGTATATTGTGCTTACCGCCAAATGCGCTCAATAGCTTGAAGACGACGACGCTTAACACAGCAACTGGAATGGAAGTAGAAATGGTAAGCCCCGCCTTCAATCCCAAATAGGTATTGGCCATTCCAAACAACATGCCCAATAAGATACCTGTAATGATGGATTTGGCGGTAAACTCCTTCAGGGTTTGTCCGTGGGTATAGGGTACGTAAGTCTCCCCTTCCTTTAGTTCATAAGCGGTTGACGGTAATTTCCGATTTTCATCTGCCATATCCGGCTCGCTCCTCCTATCTAAATTCATTCAGCAAAACCAAAATCAAGACACTTTACCATAAGCGCAACCTGCAAAGCCAGGATAGGCCTGTAAAACTTTAAGGCTCAAAGCCTGCTGAGGACATGGCTTTTCAAGCAATGGGTTAAAAAACCAATTCGTCTTTATTCTCCTTGGGAACGACAAACAAGATGAGGATCAAAGTTAGAACACCCTTCTTGTAAAAACTGTCAACATGAGGGATAATAGTACCTTCGAGGTAACCTGTGAAAAGTTATTCG
>JBNKOV010000277.1:0-6849 GCA_050294955.1 Holophagae bacterium | reverse complement strand
GCAATTCTTGCATATCCAAAAACGCATCGAGCTGAAATAGCGAATCATCAATAACCTCGGTGATTTTGTCGGCTAAAATGCCATCAGAGAACAAGTTTCCGATAAATCCCAAAAGACCCGAGCAGTCTGCATCGGATTCAACATCATAGGTGATGTCTGAGAGTGTAAGCAGCCCAGTGCTAAAATTGTAGGTCAAGGATGCCTGCAGATTGGTAATCAACACTTCAAAATCAAGTGTGGGACAAAAGATGCCGCTGCCATCGGCCTTGCCCAGCATATGAAGTCCCAGACCATCAAGAGTTGCCGTTAACGAGTTGTTGGTTTGCGTAAACGTCAGGGTGGTGATGTATGGGGGCACATAGGAGCGATAAACCTCAAGAATGTCAGGGCTTTTTAAAGCCTCAACCTTGATCTGGTCAGCTAGATCAGCTGCAAACCCCTCAAACTCGTCAAAAGCCGACTCCATAAGCGCATTCGTGGAAGCATTGACGCCAATAAGATCAAAAAAAGCATCAACATCATCCAGATCAATCGTGGTTTGGAAACTCTGGTTCCCAATTTCAACATAGTTTTCATAGTTTGTGAACGCCTGAGCTGTAAACGCAGTTAAACACATGGACACTAGCGAAGCAACCAAACAGAACCTTCTCCAAATAAGCGACTCTTCCATCATAGATCAATCCTTGAAAATCATGAATTTGTTGTCAAATATCTGGCAACTTTGAGAATGGTACCAGATTTAGGCTACCTGATCCATCATGAAAAAGATCATGCTCAAAAACATGCAACCCACGAAAAACTCGAACATCCGGAATAGGCAAAGCATTTTTCAGGTTGACGAAAATTCATAGCCCATTTTAGGTCGAATATTCCGGAGCGCCTTTCCTGAGCCAATCGGATGTATCTTAACTAAAACACCATAGCGATTCGGTGCTCCAACTTGAGGAATGGCTGCTTTGTTTTTAAGACAAATCCCAAGGAGGCAAGAACTTTACAACACCGAACCTGGCTAACTAAAAAAGGGAAGCTCGCCCGGATCCCGAGCCAAAAGAAGCTTGAGATCGCGAGGGAGCCACATTATGTCCGCCAAAAATGTCAGACGATCAACCTGCGTCGGCGGCTCACCACTACAGCCAGGACCATAAGCCCTACAGCCATAATCATAAGACCCCATTCGCCCAGGGTGGGAACAGTGAAAGCATGATCGCTTGGTCCTTGACCAGCAATAGCAACCGAGATGTCCATATCCGGCTCGATTGCCACATCAAGGTACCCTGTACCGTCTGGTCCTACAAGCACTGCATAAGTAGTTGTAGAGCCATCTGCGAGCGTCACCGCAACATCGTAAACGCAATCATAACTTCCAGAAATTGTAATGCCCCTGCCGCCAATGTCGTCAACAGAAAGGATTTCGGCAGGTAAGCAATCAAAATTAATCTGGTAGGTGGTTGTAGTCCCGCTGACCTCGTTCATAACCACCAACAAAGGATGGTTGTTGGGACTGTCCGTTGCCGAAATAAAGGTCACGCCTTCAGGCCCCAAATCCCCAGCAGTCCCCGCCTCTGGGTCCCCGGAGAAATCACGATTGTTTATATACTGCAAAAACTGGGGACTGTTGGGAATCGTAACATCGAACACCATTATTCCCCCCATTCGCTCTAAACCGAGAAAGGCATAGGTGTGGTTTCCCACTTTGCCAATAGCGACACCTTCCGGTTCCGGTCCCTTGTCGTCGCTGCGATTGTCGAAGGAATCGTTTTCATCGTTTGCACTGTTAAAATTGGCTGGGTCCTCTACTGCAAGAATCTGTTCTAGATCGTCGCCGCTATCAAAAACCAGCGCCCCCGTTGATCCGTTCCAAATACTAAAGGAACGAGCTCCGTAGGCAAACAACCGATCAAAATCCCCATCATTATCGTCATCACCCAAGGTGACCGTTGTTTTCAAGCGTCCCAAGTTCTCATCTAACTGCAAGGTTGCTGCATTGGGGAAGGCGGTTGGATCCAGATCCAAGTCGCCAATTCGCTCTTCCTCGCTAAACCCGTCATAATCTCTTGAATCACCTTCATTGGCGCTAATGAGATAGGTCGTAGCTCCAACCTGGAAAGAAACCAATGCGTCGGGCTGATACATGCCCCAAACTGGCCAGGTCGTAATATTAATAGCATCATCCTTATTAGAAGCGTCTAGACCGTTTCCAACCAGAGAATGATCCTTAAAACCAAGACCGATCAAAGAGGTTACCATGGCATTGTCGATATCAATTATTGCCAGCGCATTATTTTCCTGACAAGCCACCCAAGCGGTTTTCCCATCTTCGGACACCGCAATGTACTCCGGCTCAATATCTTGAGCTACTGTAGAACCCGGAGTGAAAATCCGTATGCTGGGGTCCAAGGTCTGGCCATTAAAAGGCGTAAACACAGCATGTTTGACTGTAGCAGAACCAACGCCTCCGGAGAGATCGATAATACTCACAGAACCTTCCGGATCCACGGTCACATCGTTATTTGGCTCCCCTTCATTGGCCACCAGCACTTTAGTCCCATCGGGAGTGAAAATCAACATATCGGGCAGCGCTCCGACAATTACCTGATTCAAGAAAACGCCATTCACATCAAAGAACACAGCGCGCCCTGGATCCTGGCTTGGATCTGCCGCAACCGCAACGCTATTGGCCTGATCGCCATAAGAGGAAATATCGATTGAGAACAAAAGGTTCAGGTGACTTGGATCACTAAGATCCAATACGTCTACGGCGCCGGAATCGCCATTCACCACAAACATGCGTTTAGATACTGGATCAAAAGCCCCAATTTCAGCAGCGCTATCATCAAAAGCGCCAGTTTCATAGGTGTCCAACACCTGGAGGTTCAAGTTATCAGCAGCCAGAGTGAACAGACAAGAAAAGACCAATAAACAGGTCGAAAGAATACGTATCATTGCGCCCCTCATCAAAAAGAATAAAGTAGCGGGCCCTTCCCGGATTCCTTTTGCCAGGATTTCGACGGGACATCCCCTATGCGCATGCATTGTCCCCATCCGGTTTGTCCCTATTATGAGGACCATGTGAGCGCTTCATGTGCTTATGAGACAAGGGAATCGTTTCGTTTTGCCATCCTTTGCAAAGATTGCAGGCACTCCCATGAGGTCCCTGCTTATGCTTCGATGCCTGACCAGGAGATTTTCTTTGGTAAAATCGAATCTCCCCGGCGGTAGGATGCTGTTATTCAATTTGGCCTTTTCAACTTTCCAAAGCCTTCAGGGTCCGGCTGCCCTTGGACTATTAACATTCACACTGGGCGATGATCAAACCATTGCTTTCGATGATGGCGATTACAACATAGGACATATTATGAGTATGGATAAGTCTCCAAAGAATTCGCCTGAACTTGTGGGTTTGCGTGAGGACCTTTTCAAAATTCTAGAGGGAATACGCGCTCCAAACCAACCTCACAAAATGTAAAAAGGTCAACATTAGGTGAAATCTTTACACTACATAGCTGCTATTTTACGTATGATTAGATAGGAATGTTTCCCTGTGAATTGGGAATTAATCCGAAACATCAATGGGCCTATGATGCCCGAACTTAAACTGAACTGCATTAAATTTATACCAGGAGAATCAAATGAGAACCATACAGAGAGGAATAAAGGCCGCACTGTGCCTAATGGTCTTACCAGTTGTCTCGACAGCGCTTTTCGCGCAAAACCCACCACCTCCTCCCGGCGAGGCTCCCGGCTTGGGAAGCTACCGGATCACCCAAGCAGAAATTGAGAATGTTCTGTCTTTGCTTGATATACGGAGAGAAGGCCGCAGAATCTTTTCAACGCCTTTCAATAAACACGATGGCTTTGGCGATGGCCCTAATGGTCGTCCCACGTTACAAGACAACGGAACCTTTCTCCGGGTGAATGGTCTGGACAGTCAAAGCTGTCTGGAATGCCATGGCATCCTGAGTAACAAAGGCATTCCCTCGAAGTTTGGCGTTGGCGGCGTTGGCGGCGGCGCGGCAAATGCTATTGGGGGAAACCCGACAATTTTGGACCCCACGACCGGTGATTTTAATGGTCGTTTTATTAATCCACCTTTTGTTTTCGGTTCCGGCGGCGTAGAGCTGTTGGGCAAGGAAATGACACTCGACCTTCAGGAGATTAAACTGAAGGCTCAAGCCAATCCCGGTGTTGTTTTTCAACTCACCACCCACGGCGTTAACTTTGGCAAGCTGGTTTACAACAACGGCCAATTCGACTACAGGAAAGTTGTGGGTATCGACCACGATTTAGTAGTTCGTCCTTTTGGCCGGAAAGGCGAGTTTATCACCACTCGTCAATTTGACCAAGGGGCAATGGAATTCCATTTCGGCATCCAGCCCGTGGAAATCGTTGGTAATGTTGATGATGATGGAGATGGCTACTACGATGAGTTGACTATTGGTGAAATGTCTGCTCTAGCTATTTTCAACACCACTGCAGAACGCCCGGTCCAAGAGCCCTTAATCAGTCTTCTTGGTTATAGCCTGTTCAAGGATACGGGATGCGCGAATTGCCATATCAATGAGATCACGACCCGGTCGAAAACTCTCACCTACAGTTTCCCCGAAATTGAGGACGACCCATTTGCCAATGTGTTCTATAAGGTGGATCTTACAGATTCGCCCACCAACTTCCAACCCTCGGGCAAGGGCGTTATTGTGCCTCTTTTCGCGGATCTGAAGCGGCATGACATGGGTCCGGATCTCGCGGAAAACACCGGTGATCCCGATTTTGACCGTATGTTTACGACTGCGCGTCTTTGGGGCCTTGCAGATACGGCGCCCTACCTTCACGATGGCCGTGCTTTGACGATCACAGAAGCCATTTTGTGGCATGGCGGCGAAGCACAGACTGCACGAGATAATTTTAAAAATCTCTCGGACAACCACAAGGTTGCCCTGTTGAATTACCTCCGCAGTCTCCGTACTCCGGCCAGTGTTGGCACTGACCTCTAACCATTTCCAACCAGGGCGCGACCTAGCGCCCTTTTTTTTCAAACTTCTCATTTATAGTAGATTATATTAGCTATCATCCGTAGTTTTTTATAAAGCAGAAGGAAGTCTTACCTGAGGCAATGGTTTTATCTGGCGGCTTTACAGTCCTGATCTCCCATAAAACAAAACAGATGCTCATGTTTGGTTTTCTCGTCTTTTGTGAGAAAACCCAATAAAGGGCGCCTAGCCTTCTTCTATTTTTCAAACTAGGTGGGTTTTGGATGACAAAGACCAGCCCCTATACAGTTCATCGGAACTAATTCCCGATCTTTGCCAAAGTGCTTCAACCTGCCTGAATCCAGCTCGAAGCAATCATTCTGCCCCGGGGAAATACGCGAAAAGGTTAAATTTCAGTGAACTATTTACACCACAACTTGCGTAAATTGCGTAGAATATATTGAAGATACCTCCAAGATAATTGGATATCTATTCAAAAATACGGCCAGGCCTTAGATGCCTGATCAAACGCCGAATTACATTAATTTAATTCCAGGAGAAAAAAATGAAACCAATACAGAATGGATTGAGGTCCGTGCTCTGTCTAATGGCTTTAACACTTTTTTCAACCGCGCTTCTCGCGCAAAATCCACCACCACCTCCGGGTGAGGCTCCTGGCTTGGGAACCTACCGAATCACACAAGCTGAGATTGAGAATGTTCTGTCTTTGCTGGATATTAGAAGAGAAGGTCGCCGGATTTTTTCCACGCCCTTTAACAAACACGATGGTTTTGGCGATGGCCCTAATGGCCGCCCAACCCTACAAAATAACGGAACCTTTCTCAGGGTAGATGGCCTGGATAGTCAGAGCTGTCTGGAATGCCATGGCGTTCTGAGCAACAAGGGCATTCCTTCAAAATTTGGCGTTGGGGGCGTTGGCGGCGGCGCTACTAATGCCTTTGGAGGCGCTCCTACAATTTTGGATCCCACAACCGGCCAATTTAATGGTCGCTTTATTAACCCTCCTTTTGTTTTCGGGTCTGGCGGCGTAGAGCTTCTTGGCAAGGAAATGACCTATGAGCTTCAAGAAATTAAACTCAAGGCTCAGGCAAATCCAGGACAGGTTTTCCCACTCACAACCCACGGAATCAACTTTGGCAGCCTGATCTACGTGAATGGACAATTCGATTTTAGCGGCGTTGAGGGCATTGACGACGATCTGGTGGTCCGCCCCTTTGGCCGAAAAGGCGAGTTTATTACAACCCGTCAGTTTGACCAAGGAGCCATGGAATTCCATTTTGGCATTCAACCCGTTGAAATTGTAGGTAATATCGACGATGACGGCGATGGCTATTATGATGAATTGACCATCGGGGAGATGTCTGCCCTGGCTATTTTCAATACGACATCAGAACGCCCTGTCCAGGAGCCAGTTTTTGGTCACCTCGGTTTCCAGTTGTTTAAAGACATTGGCTGCGCGGATTGCCATGTGAACGAAATCACTTCGAGATCACGAGTTCTCACCTATAGTTTCCCTGAAATTGAGGACGATCCCACGGCAAATGTCTTCTACAAGGTAGACCTGACCAAACAACCCACTAACTTTAAGCCTTCGGGCCGCGGCATGGTGATTCCCCTTTTCGCGGATTTAAAACGCCACAATATGGGGCCAGGCCTGGCTGAAAACACAGGGGATCCGGACTTCGACCCCATGTTCACAACAGCACGGCTTTGGGGTTTAGCTGATACAGCGCCCTACCTTCATGACGGTCGCGCGCTAACTATAACCGAAGCCATCCTGTGGCACGGTGGCGAAGCGCAAACTGCGAGAGACAACTTTGATAACCTTTCAGCAAACCACAAGGTTGCGTTGCTTGGTTAT
>JBNKOV010000276.1:0-6852 GCA_050294955.1 Holophagae bacterium | reverse complement strand
CTGGCCTCTATTTGGGCGAGGTCTGCCCGTTACACATTGAACTTGAAGTGGATGATGTCGCCGTCAACCACCACATATTCCTTGCCTTCCTGCCTTAGTAGACCTTTGTTCTTGATCTCAGCTTCCGTTTGGTTCTCTTCGAGATCGTTTAGGGTGTAGACTTCAGCGCGAATGAAGCCTTTCTCAAAATCGCTGTGGATAACGCCAGCCGCTTCAGGAGCCTTTGCGCCCACGCGAATGGTCCAAGCCCGGATCTCTTTGGGTCCCGCCGTGAAGTAACTCTGTAAGCCCAGCAGCCGATAAGTCTCACGAGCAAGTGCATTTAGACCAGGCTCATCCAAACCCAGATCGGCGAGCATTTCGGCCCGTTCTTCCGGGTCCAGGTCGGCCAACTCGGATTCAATTTTCCCCGAGATCATCACCATGCCAGCGCCCGCCTTTTCGGCATGGTCTTTTAAAGCAGCGACATGGGGATGCTCACCGGCCAGGTCGTCTTCGTGGACATTGGAAATGTAGAGCACCTTCTTGCGAGAAAGCAGGAACAGAGGGCGCAAAGCCTTGATTTCCGGCTCGTTAAAGAGACTGTCGGACAACCAACGGCCCTCGTTGAGGTAGTCAATCGCTTTTCGAATCGCGGCGGCCTCGGCCTTGGAATCGGCGTCCGGCATCTTGGCGATCCGCTTCAGGCGCTTCTCCAGGGCGTCCAAATCGGCCAGCATGAGTTCGGTCTCAATGGTTTCGATATCGCGGATGGGGTTCACGTTGCCGTCCACATGCACCACGTCGCCGTCCTCGAAACAGCGCACGACATGCAGAATGGCATCGACCTGACGAATATTTCCAAGAAACTGGTTTCCAAGACCTTCGCCTTTGCTGGCGCCCTTCACCAGACCGGCGATGTCCACGATCTCAATCATGGCGGGAAGAATCTTCTCACTGGCAATCAGCTTGTGAATGCGGTTCAGCCGGGGATCGGGCACGGGCACAATACCCGTATTGGGTTCAATTGTGCAAAACGGATAGTTCGCGCTTTGAGCTTTGCCCGATGTAAGCGCATTAAAAATAGTGGACTTGCCCACGTTAGGCAATCCCACGATACCAGCAGATAATCCCATGAATTCCTCCATCGCCCGCCAGGGGTTTCGTTGCGGGCCGCGATCGCCCGGTCAAAAGACAGGAATTGTATACCAAAACCCGCTTCTGTCCTAGGATTTTATTGAAGGACGGGCGAATTGCGGCCGGTTTCTTTTGCGAATCCCGCTTTTCTTTCACCCCGAAATGCCTTAAACTTTAGGTAGAGGTTCGACTAGCTCCAGGCGGGTTTTTCATGCAGACAGATCTCAGCGCGCTCCAGGTGCTTCTGGTTGACGACACGGATTATATCCGCAAGCAGGCGGCGGAACACCTCCAAGCCCTGGGCATTGCGCCAACGGAGGTGGAGAACGGCATTGTGGCGCTCAAGGCTCTGAGAGAGAAGACCTTCGACCTGGTGATCAGCGACATCGTCATGCCGGAAATGGACGGCTTTGAGCTTATCGAGGAAATTCGTAAATCCCCCGCGTTAAAGGGCATGCCCATTGTGGTCTCATCCACCTATGCGGACAGCAACCACGTGGTGAAGGCCCTCAAACTTGGGGCGGACGATTTTCTGCCCAAACCAACCGACGGCCCCATGGTGGAGCGGGTGGTGCGCCGGGTGTTGATCCCCCTATTTGAGGTGCGCTGATATGCCGGAAGCAGGACTGACCTCGGAAAGCATGCTGGTGAAGATGGAGAACCTGAACCGGCTCCTTCAACTGGCGGGCGATGTGATTATCGCTTCCAGCAACCTGGAGTTCACCTACAAGAAGCTGCAACACATCTACTACAAGGCCCAGCCGCTTGACTCGGATATCCTCACTCAAACCAGGGAGCTTACAGAAATCACCTCGTCTATTTCCTCTAATCTTCACCATCTGGTGCAGGCCATCCGCATGGTGAACCTGAAGGATCTCATTTTTCGGGCGAGACGCACGGTGCGGGAGACGGCGCGCAAGACCAATAAGCGGGTGAACCTGGTGGTTGAGGGCGAGGAGACTACCATCGACAAGGTGATTGCAGAGGCGCTTTACGATCCCATCGCCCACCAGTTGCGCAACGCGGTGACCCACGGCATTGAGACGGTGAGAAGGCGGGAGGCTCTTGGCAAGCCGCCGGAGGGCCAGGTTGTATTGAGGGCCAGGAAAACAGAAAGCGAGGTCTTTATTGAGATCGAGGACGATGGGGCCGGGGTGGACATGGAGCGCCTACGCGCTATGGCCCTGGAAATGGACCTGATCGGGGAAAACGATCCCTTCACGCCTGAGGACGCTCTCGATTTTATGTGCAGGCCGGGCGTCTCCACGGCGAAAGACGTGTCCGAGGTCTCGGGCCGGGGCGTGGGCATGGACGTGGTTCGCGAGGATATTGAGCATCTGGGTGGCGCTATATTTCTGAAAACCGAGCGCAACAAGGGCGCTACCATGACGTTCCAACTGCCTCTTGTCTCAGCGGTTAACATTCTGGATACCCTGGTGGTGGGCGCGGGTCCGCACCAGTTCGCCTTTCCCATTAACTCGGTGGTGGCCACCATCAGCCTGGCCAAGAGCAAGGTCCACAAGAACCCGGACGGCAGGGTGATTAAATACCTCGACCGGTTCCTGCCCCTGTACGATCTCAACCTGCTGTTGGATCCCCAAAGCGGCTTGGAGTCGGAAAGGGGCAACCAGCTTTCTATTATCATTATCGAGCATAAGGAGCGGATCGCGCTGATTGTGGATTCGTTTCAAGATCCTCAAAAGCTTGTGGTTAATCCCTTTGATCGGGTTATCCAGGTTCAAGGCCTGTCTGGAACCACCATTTTGGGCGGTAAGAATCTGGGTCTGATTATCGATGTCCCCTCGCTCATTAATCGGGCCTTTGGCATTAAGCGGGACGCCGGGGAGTCGCCCGGTTTTTCTACGGCCAAACTGAAGGCGGGAACCGATGGAGCCGCTGGATCTGGCGGACCGCGTAAGGAATTCATTATTGAGGTGGAAAAGCTGGCTGGCGGCCTGAACGAGGTGGTGTTCTCGCTGGAGTCGGAGCCGGACAACGCGGACCATATGAACCGGGCTTTTCGGCTGTTTCACACCACCAAGGGCAACCTGATTATGATGGGGTTCCCGGATTCTGGGAAGACCATTCACGCGGTGGAGTCGATTTTGGATCGAGCCCGTTGCGGTCAAATCGAGGTCTCTGCGGAAGTGATCGATGTGCTGATGGACGGCATCTCCTTTATCGAGGAGCTGGTGCGCTGCTCCAAGTCGGGGACGTGGGAGGATCGGGTTTCTGAGAATATCATGAAGCAGAGCCGGGCGCTGCTGCCCGAAGAGGGCGGCGGGGCTGCGATTGACGTGGATGCAACGGAGATTGAGCCGGGCTCGGACGGGGCGTTCCGGGCGGCGATGCACCAGAAACGGGGAACGCCGGTCTATCACGCTCATGTCACTTTTGATCCGGGTTTCCAGCCTCCGTTCCTGGTGGGCTGTTTGATCTATAAACGTTTTGCCGAGGCTGGTGACGTGTTGGCCGTTCTGCCCTCGCTGGACGACATTGAGAAAGGCCTGATCTCGGATTCCATGAAGTTGATCCTGGCCTCAGATGTGGACAGGGGCGAGCTGAGTTCAGGCTTGGAGAAGTTGCTGAGCGAACATTACGGGCTGACCAGTCTTGAGCTGACCACGTATTAACGGGTTTCTGGCCAGCAGGTTAGTTCTTTTCCAGTTCTACTTCGCTGGTTAAAATGGGCGGCCTTGCTTCGAATGCGGGTATGGTGAGCAGAACTCGCGCGCCCATGCCCTGGCCTTCGCTGACGATGTCGATATTGCCCGACATTTCCCGCAATGCGTTGGCGCAGTAGTGGAGCCCAAAACCTCGCCGTCCCTCTTTGCTGGTGAATCCATGGGAGAAAATGCGGATGAGGTCGTCTTTGGGAATGCCCACGCCGTTGTCCATGATCTCCATGAAAACACGGTTCTTGCCCTCAAAAGTGCGGATCTGGATGAGGCCCTGTTCGCTGTTCTCGGCGATGGCTTCGCAGGCGTTGCCCAACAGGCACAGGATGACTCGGGTGAACCGGGCCTTGTTCACGGAGACCGGGGCCAGGTCTTCGGCGAAGATGGTGCGCACCTCAACTTTAAGATCTGCAAGGAGATAGGCGCCCACTTGCAGGGCGTCTTGGATGAGCTGATTCAAGTCGTCCGGCTCCATGAGGCTCTGGACGCGAGCGTACTTTTGCTGGTCTTCCAGGACCGCGTTCATGCTCTCCATATGTTCAACCATGCGAGAGCTTTCCTTTTTGAGCTCAATGCATTGCTTCTCCAATTTCTCGGCAATGCGGTCCACAGCCTCGGGCAATTGTCCCCCGCGCTGATCATTGGCGAAGAAGCCGGGCAGGTCGTGGGCGTTCTCGCTGAGCAAATCCGCGATTTTCTTGAGCAGGCGCACCCATTTCTGGTCGGCGGTGGACTGGTCGATCATTTGGATGGAGATGCGGAGACTGTTCAGGGTGTTGCCCACATTGTGGAGCACGTCGGTGGCGATTTCGGCCATGCCTGCGGTGTGGGCCGCTTCCATGAGGCCCTTCTGAGCGGATACCAGGTGGCGGGTTCGCTCGCTTACTTTTTCTTCCAGTGTCCTGTTGGTGTCCAGGAGTTCTAGATGGGTCTTAACCCGGGAGAGCAACTCGCTTTTGGACACGGGTTTGGTGAGGTAGTCGTTGGCGCCGGAATCGAAACCGGAAATGAGGTCGGTGACGCGGGTCTTGGCGGTGAGGAAGATGATGGGCAATTCGTGGACGGGATGTTCCTCTCTGAGTTTTCTGCAAACCTCGTAACCGGAGAGCTTTGGCATCATAACGTCTAATAAGATGAGGTCGAAGGGCGGGCTGGTCGCCACCAGGTCCAGGGCTTCCTGGCCGCTGCCCGCTTCTACTATTTTGTAGCTCTGGTTGGAGAGGTGGTTCAGCAGCACCTGGCGGTTGATGGGCTCGTCGTCCACGATGAGGATGCTGAATTGTTTGCCTTCGCGGAATGCGGAGGCCAAAGGCGCGGGCGCCTCCAGTTCGGGCTCGAAGAGGTCGGGATCTTCTTGAACGGGCGGCGCTTCCGGCGGTCGGCCCTCGCATTGACAATTGGTGTCGGCCAGTGGCAGGTAGATGCTAAACAGGCTGCCCTCTCCCGGTTCAGACTTTACGGTAATGCGGCCTTCGTGCAATTCCACGAGTTGCTTGGTGACAGCCAGGCCCAGGCCGGTTCCACCATAGGATCGGCTCTCCGATCCGTCCACCTGCTCGAAAGACATGAAGACCCGCTCCAGCTTGTCCTTGGGGATGCCGATGCCCGTGTCTTCGATCCATAGACAGAGCATGCCGTCTCTGGTTTCCGCGCCAATGCGGACCCGCCCGGCGTCGGTGAACTTCACGGCGTTGCCGATGAGGTTGTAGAGAATTTGCTGCAGGCGATCTTCGTCCCCATTCACTGGGGGCAGGTCGTTGGGTATCTGGTTGAGCAGTTTGAGATCTTTGTCGCGCACCAGCGGCTGGGTAACCGAAATCACCACATCGGCCAGAGCCTTGACGTCCACCGGTCCTCGCCGCAATTGCAGATTCTTGTTCTTTAGCTGGGAGAAATCCAGGATATCGTTAACCAGATTGGAAAGGCGCTTGCCCGCAGAGACGATCATATTCAGGTTTTTACGCGTGTCCACCGCGGCCTCGCCGCCGTCGAGCAGAGATTCCGCAAGGCCAATCATGCCGTGAAGCGGCGTCCTCAGCTCGTGAGAGGTATTGGCCAGGAACTCGTCCTTCAACTTGTCAATCTGCCGCAGCCGACTGGACACCTTGCGTTCCTGTTCCGCCATCTGCTGAGCCTGCTGGGTCATCTGGCGCTGCTGTCTGCTGATTTGGCGTTCTCTGTCCAACCGCTCTCTTTGCAGACGCATATACCAACCGACCAGGGAAAGGATAATGAGACCATACAGGCTTTTAGCCCACCAACTCCACCAGGGCGGCGGCAGAATGCGCAGCTTGATGGCGGCGCCCTCTTCGTTCCAGACCCCGTCGTGGTTGGAGCCCTGAACCCGAAAGGTGTAGGAGCCAGCGGGCAGACTGGTGTAGGCGGCGAGGCGGTTGGTTGCGTCGGTGGAAATCCACTCGTCGTTATAGCCTTCCATCTTATAGCGATAGCGGTTGAGATCCGGCTGGGTGAAGTCCAGGGCTGCGAACTCGAAGGAGAACATGTTCTGGCGGTGATTCAGGGTTAGGGCCCTAGTTTCGCCAATGGCCTGCTTCAGAGGCGAGTTCTTCTGGTAGCGATCCAGCGGCGCGGACTGGTTGGCGATTCTGAAGTCGGTAATGGCCACGGGCGGGATGAACTCGCTGTCCACGATGTCTTCGGGAAAAAACGAGCAGAAGCCGTCTACGCCGCCGAAAAACATTTCACCCGAGGGACTTTTGAAAAATGCGCCCGCATTGAATTCCCGGTTCAGCAGGCCGTCGCGAACGCCGTAATTGGTGAAGCGCTCTTCTTTCACGTTCATGACCGAGATGCCCTTGTTGGTGCTGATCCAGAGGCGGCCTGTTTTGTCCTCCAGAATGCCGTAGACCACGTTGTTGGCGAGGCCCTGCTTGTAGGTCCAGGCGCGAAATTTTCCGGTTTTCCGGTCCAGTCTGTTCAGACCGGCGCCCGAGGTGCCCAGCCAGACGCCGCCATCGGAACCCTCGTGAATGGCCACTACCGAGTCGTTTCTCAGGCTGTCCGGGTCATTGGGGTCGTAGCGGTAATAGATCGGAAG
>JBNKOV010000275.1:0-6876 GCA_050294955.1 Holophagae bacterium | reverse complement strand
GTTGAGGTCGTTTTCAAATTTATGGTCGGCGTATTCCAGCTTGAACCGCAGAAAATTCTTGGGCCAGAACCCGACGGTGAGGGTTTGAATAATCTGTTCATCGCCTTTGGGTTCGATGTTCTCATCATCGGCTCGATCAAAGCGGTAATTGAGATACAGCCGACGGTTGATCTGGTATTTCAGTTTGGTGTAAAAGGCCTTGATATCTGGGGTTTCGCTTCGCGTCAAGGTGAGAAATTCTGTTCGCCACAGCAAGCGCCAATTGGGGAGATTGACGTCTGCATAAGCCAAAATGCCGTTAACAGATCCGTTCTGACCTTCCACATCCTGGAAATTGTATAGGGACACGCCCATGGTGTAGCGTTCCCTGAAGATATATCGAAAATCACCGCCGAAGGCTTCTGCATTGGCGTTGCTCTCGCCCAGATCATCTCCAGTGCCAATGGAGGCCAGGAAACTGTAGTTGAACTCGCTCTGCCCGTAGAACCTGCGCCCGAACAACTCCACGCCAACGGAGCTGGTGGGAATATAATCGTTTTGTTCCATAATGGGCAGCGTAATGGTGTCTACCAGAACCGACCAGTGGGTGGGCTTCCAAATACCTGCGGGCGTGTGGAACTTTCCCAGTCTCAGGCGAAAGGATTGATCCGTTTTGTACTCCAGGTAGGCTCGCTCAATTTCAAATTCCTTCTCAGAGCCGTACCCGTTCAGCTCGGGAACATTGGCGTATTCCATTTCGGTAAAAAGAGAGAACGCATCGTTAATGGACAGGTTGAAGGTGACGTAGAAGTGGTGGAGATTAAAGAAATCATCATATCCCCGACCCTGGTCCAACAAGAGAATATCGAACCAGCCGCCAATTTTCAGGTGATTCTTAAAATAGCCGCCACTCTGCTCGCTTTTTTCCTCAACTGAATCTTCACCATAGGACGGTCCAGCGAACAGCATTGGCAACAAAGCCAATATGGATAGCAAGCGCCCCATAAATCCCTCCATCAAGCCAAACGCAAAATCGTCGTGCGCAGGCCACTCCTATTCTAAAGAGTAATCCGCCTTTTGTGTTAAAAAACAGGAGAAAGGGGTCATTCGTTGTCAAGAGACTGGATTTCATCCAGATATTCGGCGAACGTATTTTTAATGGTTTGATCGTCCAACCCAAAATGGCTGAGTGAATAACTGTGCTTGCCAAATTTATGCTGGCGATTTTCAGCCAACCAGGTTTTCAGCCGATCGGGCATTTCGGGATCCATGGGGAAGCCAAAATGATCGTAAACCCGGCTCACTGCCGCAACAGGGTCTTTCGTGAGCTTTTTGTAGCTGATATCCAAAAAACGATCCGGCGCTTTTTCACGGGCTTGCTTCCGTCGCTTTAAGGCCTCTTGAGCCAGCTCAAGCTGGGTTCTGCCTATAAGCTTCATGTCGGTTTTCTTGGTGGCGACCCGCTGTTCCAATGCGGCCATTGAACAGAATGAGGGAAGAAATGCGGTGGGATCTCTGTGGAGCTGGATGATGCAGGCATCCGGAAATACCTTCAACAGAGCCTCCAGGCCGAACATGTGGAGCGGGGCCTTCAAGACCCAGGGAGAACCGGAAAGGCTACACTGAAGCACCTGCAATTGTCTGTAATAATAACGATAGGCATCTGTTAGATCGTAATTCATATACCACTCTAGATACGATGGAATATGGCCCAGCAAGCTGAAATAGGGATCTACCAGCAAGTTTCGGAAAAGAACAAGACATTCTTCAGGTCCATCTGCCACGGTGTTGTGGATGGACCTCATTTTAGGTAATTTCTGAAACCCTTTCTCCAGACCGGCCTGAACCTCAGCGATTCTCGGATTATTGGCCCGGGCCTCGGCGGGTACGGGTGGAATGGGGCTCACCAACTCCCAGAAAAGGGGAACCCGGGCGTTGGGATCGGTAGCCATGAGATGATGCAAGAGGGTTGTGCCCGTTCTTGGGAAACTGGTGATGATGATTGGGCGCTCTATGGGCTTTTTAGTCACCTCGGGGTTATTTTTAAGGAAGTGATGCAAACACAGTTGATTGATGAGTCCTCGCATCGTTACATTTTGTACTCGTTGACGGCCAAAAAAGGAAAGATTGGCTTCATTTCCAAAGGAGTAAAGCAGCCTCTGGCAAGCTTCTTTAAATAAGTCCTCTCCCCAATCGTTAACGCCCACAGCCATCTCTGCGTTGGCAATTAGCCTATCTGGCTCTAAAATAACGCCTTTTTTATTTAACTTTGCCTTGATTTCGCCCCAAAGATTACCAAACGTCACATTCATTGGCGGGCTGTAAGGATCTGACAAGATCAATGTATGCCTCCAGATGGAGATATCCCCCGGCATTATGCATGCCGAAGACCCCCCTTCTCTTTACAGGGTAATAGTATATCAGAATGGGAGACAATTGTAATGTTCGCTTACTATATTCAAACAAAAAAAGACATATAAAGAAGAGGGGTCCACGTCCAAGGCTCGAAAAAGGGGGGGTGAAACGCAGGGACGGTGGACCCGAGGAAAGAAGCAGTGAATGATGCTGCTTACTTTTCTAAACGGAAAGCGTAGGGCAATGGGGTCACCAAACGCCAATATTTCAGGAAACCATTCCAGCCCTCGCCCTAGTGGGGCCATGGCTTTTCCGTTAGGTAACCCGATCTCGTCCTTAACTTATTATCGTGCGCACGACCCTGCCAGTGGCGAGAGGATCAGGCTCCATCCGAGGCTTGAAGCACAACTGATAAAGAGGATAAACGCCTAATAGAAGCCATGTTACTGCGCAAAGGAGAAATGTAAAAGGTAAACTATAAGCATCAATGCAAAAACCCACGATAGGCGCCGCCACCGCAAAACCCAAGCGCCAGGCCAGGCTCTCAACCGAAAGGACAGTCGCGCGCATATGGCTCTCAACCCTTTTATTGATTAGATCCAGAATCATCACGTGACAAACCCCATAAATGATGGCCGGAAGCAACGTGAGCACTGCGGCAAGGGGATGATCGAACACACTTTGCAGGCTGAAACCCAGACACAGCAGCAGGAAAAGCCCAATGGCCAGTTTCCTGGAGTTGACTCTCCTAATAAGCGAGGAAGATCGAGCCAAACTAAAGCCCCTGGCTGTTTGGGTCGCAAAAAAGAGGATGCCAAAAAAGGCGAGATGAATGCCCATCGACTCCCAATAGGGTTGCATCAACCAGAACCCCATCAACGTGCCGCTACAGATAAGTCCAGAGTAGGCAATGAGCCAGGGCAATTCTTCATGACCCACGAGACAGTACCTGACAAAACTGGCCATCTCGCGAAGGGGCGAGGGTTGTTGGGTGGGTTTATGCTGGGGCGGCTCCTTTAATTGAAGGGCAAACCAAAGGGCCACTGCCATGGTCACACAGGTAAGAGCCTGGGGGAAATCGGGATAGATTGAGAACAACAGACTGCCCGTTAAACCGGAAGCTGAAAAACTATAGGCCGTCCAGGATTTCATTCGACCTTCTTCAACCACATAATCGTCCAAGCGATTACAAGACAGCATGGTGTCGTACAAAAGCGCAGAAGCCGTTCCCGAAATGAGACTTCGTCCACCCGCCATGAGGATGAGGCCAGCCGTGAGAGAAAAAGAATGGGAGCTGAAAAGCAAAACAAAATTGGCCACAAGCAGCAGCGCCACGCCCCCCAAAAGAACGCCTCGGCGAGAAAAACGATCCGAAAGATAACCTGATGGCACCTCAAAAACCACCATAGAAAGTGAGAAGATTGCCTGCATTATGAGAAAGGCGGAGAGGCTGACATTCTTGAACTGAAAATAGGCCACGAGCACCGATGCAGCAAAAACACAACCAGAAGCGGCCATGAAGGCCCGAAGGTTCTTGGGATTTTGATACAATCGCTCTATCATGGGCTGTGTTAGCCTCCGCCTGCTGAGGTCTATCGAAACACCGGATAATGAAGCCTTTATGTGGCTAGTAAAGAGGCCCTACTCGGAAAGATGCCTGAAATAAAGGATGTCATACAAGTGCCCATGCCGGAATGGTGTCGTGACGCATCCCCCCCCACAAAAACCATTAGATTTTAACACTTTTTCCATTTTCAGGAAATCGCTCATTGAAAAATATCGTAAATCAAACGCATGGAAACTTTTGATAAACAGGCCTTGATTCCCAATTACAGAAATGGCCCTATCACAGGCCGCATCTCGCCTGCCTGGACTTTTGAAATACTTGCTCACAATCGACGAACCCATCGTTCAATTGATTTGAAATATAGTGATCTATTTCTCCTTCGGTTTCCGTTTAAAGAGGCAAGGGGATGACCGTGACTCAGGGTCTGAATCCAACATTTCAATCCGAGGGAGACCATGTACAGAGCCAGGTCAAGTACGCTGAAAAGAAAACGCTTTGGAGACCTTATCTATAAGAGCAGAGCAATGTCTGAAGTTGTTCGATCCATTGAAAAGACCCTGGACAACGACATCACGGTTCTGATTCAAGGAGAAACCGGCACAGGCAAAGAGCTGGTGGCTCAGGCGATCCATCATCTTGGCCAACGACGGGAGCGGGGGTTTTTCAGTCAAAATTGCGGGGCCGTGCCCGAGACCCTATTGGAAAGTGAACTGTTTGGTCATCGCAAGGGCTCTTTCTCCGGCGCAGTTGAAAACAAACCAGGCTTTTTTGAGCTGGCGGATGGGGGCACCGTCTTTCTGGACGAAATAGGCGAAGCGTCGCTGGCCTTTCAAGTCAGGCTCTTAAGACTTTTGGAAACAGGGACATTCCGCAGAGTCGGCGATACTGTGGAACGCACGGTCAATGTGCGAGTGGTGGCCGCCACCAATCGGGATTTGGAAAAGGAAGTGGCCCGGGGCCGTTTCCGAGAAGACCTGTTTTATCGGTTATGCGTATTCCCCATCCAATTGCCGGCCCTGAGAGAACGGAAAGAGGACATCCCCCTTTTAGCGCAATACTTTGCGGAACAGTACGGCGCAAGCCTGGAAAAACCAGGCCGCAGCCTGGATGAGAACACGCTTCTGCAATTATCCGAAATGGAGTGGAAGGGTAATGTCCGCGAGTTAAGAAATGCAGTGCATCGCCTGATGATCATGCCCGAGGCCTCATTCTCTATAACCGACTCTGAAGCACCCAATAGCCAATCGACGAACCTCAAATTCCCGCAACAATCCGGAGCCTTGAAAACGCTTGAAGAGGTACAGCGAGACTATATTAACCATGTCCTGGTTTTGATGGACGGCAATCAGAGCAGAGCGGCCCGGCATTTGGGATTGAACCGAAATACATTTCGGGCGCGGATGAAGAAGCTGGGCATTCAAACCACCTTTTGCGTAGCCTGATGTTATGGGGCGATGAAAGCCAGGCCTCCTCCCTTTCATCGCCAAATCGGTCAAGCCGGATTACTTTCGGTAGTGGCGCATCATTGGGGCCGTATGTGAGTGGCAAATGGCCAGGGCCATGGCGTCCGCGACGTCGTTGGGCTTTGGGATCTGCTTTAGGTTCAAGAGGATTTTAACCATTTCCTGGACCTGGCTCTTTTCTGCCCGCCCATAGCCGGTGACAGCCTTTTTCACCTCTGTAGGGCCATATTCGGCGACAGACATCTGGTGTCTCGCCGCCAACATAAGCACCACCCCACGAACCTGTCCCAAAATCAGAGCCGACTGGAAATTAACGCCATGAAACACTTTCTCTATAGAGAGGGCCTGAGGATTAAAGGCTTCGATAAGCGCTTCTATTCGCTCGGCCAGGTGAACAAGTCTCTGGGGCAATTCTCCAAATTTTTTGAGCCGAATCGGCCCCGCATCCAATACATGATGCCGGTTCCCCTCGCTACGCAACACAGCATAACCGGTGATAAGGGAACCGGGGTCCACGCCTAAAATAATCAACCCAGCTCGGCTTCATCAAAATCGGCATTGTTCCAAACGTTTTGAACGTCATCGTTGTCTTCCAACATCTCCATGAGCTTCATAACCTTGTTCAAGGTGTCGCCCTCAATGGTTAATTCGGTGTTGGGGATCATGACCAATTTGCCAGATTCAATTTCAAGGTCTTGGGCTTCAAGAGCGTCGCGGACAATGTGCAACTCTTCCGGCTCGGTTAAGATGCCCCAGTTTTCACCAGAGTCCTCGTAATCGTCGGCGCCGGCCTCAAGAAGCGCTTCCGTAAGACCATCTTCATCTATAACAGACTTGGATATAATGATATAACCCTTTTTGGTGAACTGCCAGGCAACGGAACCTTCTTCGCCCATGTTCCCGCCGCACTTGCTAAAGGCGTGACGAATTTCAGGAGTCGTGCGGTTTTTGTTATCGGTTACGGCCTCAACCAGAACCGCAACGCCGCCAGCGCCATAACCCTCATAAACGCATTCTTCCAGCTGCGACCCATCGCCGCCGCCCGTGGCCTTCTCAATGGCCCTTTTGATATTGTCGTTGGGCATGCTGTTTTTACGCGCTTCAGCCACAGCGGCTCTCAACCTTGGGTTGGAGTCCAAATCGGCTCCGCCCATTCTTGCCGTAACCGTAATTTCCCTCACCAGCTTGGTGAATAATTTTCCACGCTTGGCGTCTTCACGACCTTTGCGGTGCTGAATATTCGCCCATTTACTATGACCCGCCATCCTAACTCCTCGACCAGTAAAAAATATGGGGACGTTTGGGAGGCGGCGCGTTGCATTTCCTACTTCAAAAATCCAATTTCTCAAGTTGAAATTGCCAGCAGGCGCACCCGTCCCTACCATGGTCCGTTGATAGTCTACAAAAGACCCGTAACTCTTGCAAGAGGCAAACTCAGGTGTTTCTGGCCCCCATTCCGGTCCCACACGCCATTTTCATTCCAATCCCGCCTCAAATCGCAGGACGCGGGAT
>JBNKOV010000274.1:0-6879 GCA_050294955.1 Holophagae bacterium | reverse complement strand
ACCTGACTCTGTACACTACCGATCTCGCCATGGACGATATAGACGAAATTCGGGCAGCTCTCGGCTATGATAAAATAAATATAACCGGAGGCTCCTATGGGGGCAGAGCCGTATTGGTCTATCTCAGGCGCCACGAGGAAACAGTGAGATCAGCAGTTCTCTGGGTTCCTTCTCCCACAGGCCATTTCATGCCTTCACAATTCGCACAGGACGCCCAAGCCGCCCTAGATGTATTGGTGAATGATTGTGAATCAGATGAGACTTGTTCTTCCAATTTCCCCAATTTCAGAAAAAATTTGGACAAAGTCTTGGCTGAGCTGAAATCCGCTCCGAAAACCTTCGACATGGAAAATCCCATTACTAAAAAAATGGAGTCCGTTACACTGAAGTACGGGCCTTTCACGACAGGACTTCGAAGCCTACTCTATAGCTCCTTCCAGGCATCTCTCATTCCAAAGCTTATTGAGGAAGCTGCATCTGGAAACTACGCTCCCATTGCTCTCTATTCAGCAGTCTATAATAAGCGAATCAATGAAATGCTTGCAGAAGGCATGTACCTTTCAGTTTCCTGCGCCGAGGATTTGCCGTATTTCAACCACCAGACCTGGGGAAAAGCGGCCGAAAATACCTTTTTGGGCGATTACCGAATTGTGAGACAAGCAACAGCCTGTGAACTGTGGCCAAGAGGTAAAATTCCCGAGGGATACCACAACCATGTAAAAAGCAAGACGCCAACCCTTATTATCACAGGTGAAAACGATCCCGTTACCCCCCCGCGTTGGAGCGAGGCCATTGCAAAAAACCTGACCAACAGCCTGATGATCAAGGTCCCCAATTCAGGCCACGGCATTGGAACAGGCGGGGAATGTGTTATGCCCCTCATAGAGCAATTCTTGAAAACAGCGTCTATTGAGAATCTAGACACCGCCTGCGTGGCAGATGTCAAAAGACCGCCATGGGCATTGGATTTGAAAGAATTCATGGAACGCATAACCAACTAAACAACTACCATTTAAGGGCTTTCGGCCTCATTTGCCACGGTTGAACACCTTGCAGATGTTAAACCGAAAGCTCTAAAATTCCATTTAATTTTCAAAAATATGGCCGTTTTACAACCTCAATTGCGCTAATTTAAATGAAGAGGTCAGTATCAATCCATCTTTGCGGATTGAAGTTGACTGCCAACTGGAACGGCCTGTTATGGGGACAGGCCTTGAGGCAAAAAGAGGGGTGTATTCATGTTTTTAGAAAGTGAAAGGAAATGTGCATGGTTCCGGATGAATTCAGCAAATGTACCCGGCATTGAAGAAAATGACGACGATGGAAGGCCACCCAAATTAGGATTGGTCAATGCGCCAGGTATTGAGGAAAATGATGGCAATGGGAAACCACCCAAAATGAATTTGGATCCCAGCGAGGAAAAAGAGGAACAGACCGAAGCGCCCGTTAACGCGCCTGGCATTGAAGAAGGCGGCGCCTGCGCTTCAATTTTTAATGGCTTGGATCTGGACCAGGTTACCATAGTAACCATGGCGCACCGTTGGGCGGTTTCAGCCGGATAAACAGGCTTATCGAGCCCCGTCGGATTTCGGCGGGCTCGATATATCTCGTTTCAAGCCTGATGGAACCAGGGAAATTGACTGAATTTAAGTGACGGTTATTGTTAACCCGTTTACTGGGAAAACCTGTTAAGATCAAAGAATGCTCCAAGGTTGGAGCAAATGAGAGGAAGATCTTAATGGAAATCGAAATTCCCGAATTCTGTCTGGTTATTTTAACGGGTTGCTCTGGCAGTGGCAAGTCCACCTTTGCAGCCTCGCATTTTCTGGACACCGAAATCATCTCCTCCGACCGTTGTCGGGCCATGGTTTGCGATGATGAAAATGATCAAAACGCCACCAGGCCAGCATTTGAGATTCTCTTTTTTATTGCGGAGCGCCGTCTTGCCGCAATGAAAACTACGGTAATTGACGCCACCAATCTGGAAGAGTATTCTCGGCAGAAGCTGAGAGTTTTGGCCAAACAATACCATGCTCAACCTATCGTAATAGCAATCAGCGCGCCGCTGGAAAAACTTCGCAGCGTCCTTGAGGCTCGAACCGATCGCAACTTTCCTGAAGAGGTATTGGAAAACCAATTTACGCTCATGCAGCGCAGTATGCATCGATTTGCTAAAGAAGGCTTTAGAGTAGTTCATCTGCTCAAGCGGGAAGAGTTGAAGCGGGTTGTCATCACACGAAGAAAAATGAAGCCCGATTGGCGTGATTTAACAGGATCCTTCGATCTCATAGGCGACATTCACGGCTGTATCCACGAAACAAAATTGCTATTGGAAAAACTGGGATATGAACCCTCGTTTCGAAATGAAAAATACAGGGTGAAACCGCCTCCAGGCCGAAAGCTCTTCTTTCTCGGAGATCTGGTAGACCGTGGTCCAGACAGCCCCCAAGTTCTAAAACTGGTCATGGATCTTGTGGACAGCGGTGACGCTTATTGCCTTCAAGGCAATCACGAAGCAAAACTGTTGCGCAAATTGAATGGGGCAAAGGTCAATCCCACCCACGGGATGTCGGCAACTTTAAAACAGTTGAAGGGCGCTAAAACCACCTTTTTAGATAGAATCCGGCGGTTCATTGAAAGTATGGAAAGCCATTACGTTTTGGACGAAGGCAAGTTGGTGGTCGCTCACGCAGGCATGGTGGAAAGTATGCAGGGCAAAGAGGGCGGCGCTGCCCATGCATTTGGGCTTTATGGCAAGAGTACGGGTGAACTGGATGAAAAAGGACTTCCCATTCGTTTAGATTGGGCCATGGAATACAGGGGCCGGGCTATGGTGGTGTATGGCCACACACCTGTAGAAGAGGCTGTTGGGAAGAACAATACGCTCTGCATTGATACAGGTTGCGTGTTTGGCGGGAAACTAACAGCTTTAAGCTACCCGGAGCTGAAATTGACCTCCGTTCCTGCAGCCCGAGTTTATTACAAAATCCCCCAGGCCTGAACCCTACCGAGATGATTTACGTTCACAGGCTTCCTGGAAAGCCTCCCACAGGGCATCATCGCTCAAATCGTTATTTTCAATAACATGCGCTCCATAATATTGCTGTGCAATGCCAACCAGGCATGCTTCTATTTGCTCCGAACGCCCGCTGTCCGCCGCCATGAACCGATCAAAAGGGTCTATGCTGCCTTCCTGAAGACGCGCCTGAATTCTCTTCTGACGAATCTGATCTTCCACATCAAGCACAATCACCAAAGCGCCGCTTACGCGTTGAATGCTGCCAATGGAAGCCTCCATCCATTTTGACAGCTTCCCATGTTTCAGGAATCGCTTGTTCTGGCCAAGACAGAACGCCAAAACCCGAAGCGCATTGTGACTGATGACAAAAGTCTTCTGGCCCCTTCTTTTAAATCGAAGCGCGTCCAGACGCAAGACGACACCCATAGCAAAAGGCAGAAAGTACCTGGTAATTGGAAACAACCACAAGAACACGCTTTCGGCCAGTAAAGCCAACCGACCTTTCTCTCCATGATCCTTTTCCTCAAAAGGTTTTCCGCAGAGAAACCCTTCCCGAACATCCAAGTGACAGCCTGCCTCCTTCATTCTGGAAACCAGAAGACGGCCCACATGATTTTTGCCGGAAGCATCCGTCCCCAACAACAACACCGTTTCCGGCGTCCAATCAGGGGCGTGGGTCAATTCCTTCAATCTTTCACCTCATTTCCCTTTAAATTCAAGAGAGATACGTAATATCGGCGCAGTAAGTTTATACGACAAAACTCATGCTTGAGTTTTATGCCAACGGATTGATTCAGTCCACCCACCCCAACTCCACTTCTTTGAGCGTGATCCGATCCTCATCATCAAAGGCAGCCAGGATAAGACAATTCTCGGTTACGAAAAGCCTGCTATCCTCGGGTAGAATCATCCGACCACGAGCCACAACCGATTCTTTTTCCAAATGATACGCAAGGCAATGACCCCGATTGAAATAATCGGCAAATTGGAATCCGCCCAACGGCGAAATGAAAAATAACAAACAATTCCCTACTTCAAGAAACTGAGAGTAGTAGGACATGTATCCGTCGGTTTTAACATTGATTTTTGCATTTAACATCCCCTCAATATCCCGAACGCTTTTTTCCACAATAGCGATGGGCGTGTTCATAAAAACTTCAATTTCAGGCTCCACGGGCAATTTGGGAAGTTTTACCTTCAAAGATTGGCCAGGCCGCCCATTCCTATCCAGAATCTTCAGGGTATTATTCTCAGAAAACCCATAGTAGAATCCCCCGGCAGCTCGCCTGGCGGCCCACAATCGGGGACTTCCAACCATCAGTTCGTCCTTGGGATCAGCCATATTTGCGATGGTCAACATGGGCCGACTCGCATTGAAGCGCAGACTCTCGATTTCCGTAATCTCCCCGTTTTCAGGGTTTAGGATCTCAGCAACCAGCGGGTCATTCTCTAAACCACCTTTGCTCCTGGCCATAAATACCTTGTCGTCTGTGGCGCTCAAGCACATAAAGGCTCTGGGCAGCCCTTTTTTCACAAAATACTTTTGGGCGCTTTTCGTAGTGAACCCCTCTACGGAACGAGTATAAACCGTAATACTTCCAACAACTTCATAAACATAAACGCGATCTTGGGAGCGGGTCAACACATTTGGATCACCCAACTCGCCGGGTCCCTTTCCCTGCCCTCCCACCCACGTTTCAAAACGCCCTTCCTTATTCCACAAATAAACCAGATGGTTTTTCCCATCCAAAACGGCCAACGACCCATCGGGACCCAGAGATACGTCTAGGATATAGCCGGGCTCTTCAACGTCATCAGGAGGGGCTTGAAAGCTACGAACAACCCTCGTAACACCAATACGTCCTGTAGGTTTGCCTTTAAATGGTGATACCGACTCTCCCAAATTAGGGTGAAAAGCAACCAACACCAGCCACCAGAACATGCATCCTCCACAAGCCAATGAATTTCCCAAAGCGGGTCACCATCAGTACAACGGCTTTTAGAAGGCATAACTTTACACAGTCAACGAAACCTATAGCGAAGATTATGGTTTTAAGATTCTGGGATGCATCATAAAAGGCAATTTCACGACGCCATTGGCTTCTTTAACAGCCTGTGCTCTTGCGCCGAGTTCTTCCGCTCTT
Source organism: Holophagae bacterium (assembly GCA_050294955.1). Taxonomy (GTDB): domain Bacteria; phylum Acidobacteriota; class Holophagae; order Acanthopleuribacterales; family Acanthopleuribacteraceae; genus JBNKOV01. The sequence continues at coordinate 1,716 of JBNKOV010000274.1, read as the reverse complement.
TCTAGATCGCCTTTTCCCTCATAGGCCCGGCCAAGAAGCAACCAGCCCTCCCAATAATCTGGGTGGGCCAAGACCACTTTATCGAATTGTACAATAGCCTCGTCGAAACGTTTTTTGCGAATAAGCGCCTTTCCCAAGGAGACTCCAACCTTCATATCCTCGGGATTTAAAGCGAGATAGGCTTGATAAGACTCAATAGCCTCGCTGTGTCGCCCCATGCCAGACAATAAATTCGCCTTTAATCGCCATGCATAGCTGTAAGCCGGGTAAGCCTTGGTGAGGTCGTCCAAAAGACGAATGGCCTCTTCTAATCCGCTTCGATTCGCGCTGCTCTGCGCAATCAACTGATCGACTCGATCCATAGAGGCATCTGGCTTACTTGGGGAACCTACCACGGCATGAGATGTTTTAAGCCCCTGAGCATCAATTGGATTTTTTTTAGAAATAAGGAGATAGGCCAAAGCGGGAATAATGATTAATCCCATAACCACAAACCATTTCAATGGCAAAGTGCGCTTTAAACCAGCCCCGCATTGGCCACAAAATTGACCATTCGGCGTATGAGCGCCACATGCGCCACAGCGACGCCCTGTAAAAATGGGAAAATCTTTACCCATGCCAGCACTCCATCAGGCATTGCCTCCAAAGGCGACACCCGTTTTTTTCAGGAGGTCGAATGGTGGGACTCCTCCAGCAAAAATAAAGACGTAATCATTGGGCAATTCAACAACACCGTCATTGGTCTGCAACATGACGGATTTCTCTTTTATGATTAAAATACTGGAGTTATACACCACGTTAATCAGATTATCCGCCAACGCATTCTCTAAATGCTGGCTATTGCGTTTCTTGATTCGAAAAAACTTGTGTTTCCTGTAAGACAGGGTCACCGTGTTCCCGGTTTGGCTGGCAAGCGCCATGGCGGCTTCCACAGCGCTGTCGCCGCCGCCCACCACTAGCAAATGTTCGTTTTTAAAACTGGCCGCATCCATGAGTTGGTACATCACCTTGCCAGCATCTTCCCCAGGCACTTCCAATCGTCGCGGGGTTCCCCTCCTTCCAAGGGCCAGCACTACCCGTCTAGCATGGATATCCCCGTTCGAAGTAATCACCTGAAAATTGTCTTTTTCGCCCTTCACCTGTATCATGGCGGTTTCATTGCGGATAGACAACTCATGTTTTTCTATAAGCTTATCCCAGATTTCCAAAAGCTCCTCTTTATAGTATTGGCTCTTCCGAAGCCATCCACCCAACGGGATTTCCACCGGCTGAGTCAACACCATTTTTTTTCTGGGATACTGCAACACGGTTCCACCCGGCTTGTTCTGGTCAATCACCTGGCAGGAAAGGCCGTGTTGCTTGGCGGCAAGGGCTGCGCTAAGCCCCGCAGGACCAGCTCCTACTACCAGGATATCAGGGATTTGCGAAGATGGATCTGGCTTTATTTCCTCTTTAATGGCGGCAACCGCCGCCGCGCCCTGTCGGATAGCGTTCTTGACCAGGGCCATTCCACCCAACTCTCCCGCAATATATACGCCCTCGATATTAGACTGGAATTTGGCGTCGAAAACCGGGATATCCTCCCGTTTGCTCACGTCGCCAAGACCGATGGACAAAGCCTCCACAGGGCAAGCCTCCTCGCATCGTCCGTGCCCTACACAGCGCAGCCCGTTGACAATTGTGGCTTTTCCTCCTACCAAGGCAAGCACATTGCCC
>JBNKOV010000273.1:0-6885 GCA_050294955.1 Holophagae bacterium | reverse complement strand
GTGAGTTGAAACGGGGGGTTGCCGTGGTCTTCATTTATCAGAGACCACGGATCTACGGCTGTCGAGAAAATGAGGTTGGGGTTATTCAGGTAATAGTTTGAGGAATAATAACCTTCCGGGTCGTCTAAGGCCGAAACTCTGAAAGTCAATTTCTTGTTTTGCGCGATGTCGGTATTAAAATCCATGTCCTGGCTGATGCCGGAGAATTTATAGCCTGTTTCTAGGAATTGCCTGTCGCCAATATGCTTAACGGTTACGTTCTCCACCAGGAAAGCGTCGCTGTGTTGGGTTGTTTTGATATTCACGGGGGATCCCAGGTGGTTCAGCAATATGTAGAATCCACCGGGCCTAAAGGCAAAGGTGTGACGGCTGACGACCCGGTCGTTTTCGTCTATGGCGTGGACTTCTCCCAGGGCATCGGTCCATGACTGAGTGATGCTATACAGCTCTCGGTTTCTTAAATCCAGGGTGGCGTCTTGGGATACCGTAAGGTTTTCTTCTTGCACGAAGATCCTGGACTCATTGTTCAACAAATCGGAGAGTCCCATCATGGTGTAGGTTCCGGGCTTCAGGTGAAGGGAGAAGTCGTCTGCGCTGAGCCCTGCGACGGGTTCAACATCCTGGTCCCACAATAAGTAGAAAAGTCCTTGTTCTGAAAGTTTTAGGTCTAATTTCAGGGATTTGCGCACCACCATGGGCAAGTTGTGCCTTTGCTCTCCAACTCGGGCTTCCAGCAGGCCGTCGAAGGTGAGTGAGCTGTTTTCTGGATACGGTGCGACTTCGTTGTCGAAGTTGACGCTCACTGTTAAGCTAACTGATTGGCCTGGCTGGAGTTCTGCGTTGTTTTGGTCTACAGAGAGCTGGACGCCTTCGGGCAATGAGTGACTGAGCGAGAGTTGCACGGTCTGAGGGCTGTCTGAGTTGTTGACGAGCGAAATAAGCCGTTGGCTGGACCATTGGTCTTGGGCGGAATCCACCCTGCCAAAGCTCAGGGTGCGCACGTTAAAGGCCAGGGACTGGTTGAGCGCATTTTCAAGATTCAGCATGCCGGCGCCTTGGGCCATGGCTTCGGTGTCTGCAATGGGCGTGGCGGATTGGATGAGTCTCTTGATGATTTGCTCAGGTTCCTGATCCGGATAGAGTTGTCTCATGAGTGCCGCCGCACCGGCCACATGGGGAGAGGCCATGCTGGTGCCGCTGGACTCCGCATAATCCCCACCGGGAACGGTTGAACGGATCGACACGCCCGGCGCTGAGATTTCGGGTTTCAGGCTGAATGGGGAGCCGGGGCCTCTGGAGCTGAAGTCTGCTATCGAGCCTTCCTTGTCTATGGCGCCTACGGTCAAGGCTTTGCGGGACGCGGCCGGAGAGCCCAGCGCGCCCAGGTCTTCCCCGGAATTTCCGGCCGCCACAACCACCACTACGCCGGCCTCAACCGCCTCATCTGCGGCCATGGAAAGGGGGTCGGATGCGTCCCCGGACCCGCCCAGGCTCATGTTAATCACATCGGCGCTGTCGTTGGTTAAGGGGTCCTGGTCGGGATCAACCGCCCGCTCGATTGCGGCAATAATATCGGGTGAAAGTCCAAAGCCATAGTCGTCCAACACCCTGTAGGCGAGCAGGCTCGCTTCGGGCGCCATGCCGGTGATTTCGCCTTTTGCTGCAATAATGCCAGCCACATGCGTGCCATGGGAGTTCCTGGCCATGGGGTCTTCATCATCGTCCACGAAATCGTAACCGCCAATCACTTTAAACTGGGGACCCAGTCCGCCGCCCAGATCGGGGTGCGTGTAGTCCACGCCGGAGTCGATAACCGCAACAACCATGCCTTGACCTAGCACGGGTTTTCCCGATGGGTCCATTCTGTCCCATACGGCGGGCGCGCCGGTCTGCGCCACGCTTTCGTCCAAGAAGGCCTTTATTTTCTGAACTCTGTGAACGCTGGCCACCAGGGGATGGTTTCGTAATTCTTGGGCCTGGTCCTTCCTGATTTTCACGGACATGCCGTTCAGCAGATAGGTGAATTCCCGCGTTACCTCCACATCAACCCGGGTTGCCTTCAACTCTTGCACGAGCTGATTGCGTCTGGCTTTCTGCTGGGTCATTTGAGATCTAACTGTCGCTTTGTATTGAGTTTGGGTGAGATTCTTATTGCGGATCTTCCTCATCTGCTTCGAGAGCGGATCGCCTTTCAATATAACAATGAGATGGGTGTGCTCGCTTTGCTTATCATCTTCCTTTCTAATCTGATAGGCCTTGCCTGTTCTTTCAAAAATATGATGGTCCAGTTGGCCAATGACCTGGGTTTTGGGAGGCGTATTGTCTGGCATGGGGTTGGTTCCAGCCACGAGCATGAGAGATGCTATAAAAAAGAAAATAGGGGAGATGTTTTTAAACTTCAACAGACCAGCTCCTTTAAAGGGTGCATATAATAATATATTTTTGTTTTGATTGAGAGTCTGAGAGAGCAGGGACCGCTCAAATCAAACTCTGGGATTAGCAGCAGGGTTGTTGGCCACGACCTCATTGGCCTGGGAGAAGCATTTCGAACCTGTTGGAGATTTAACGCCATTAAAATCAGGTTGGTACTCTTAAATGCCTTCTGCGTTGGCTACAACACATGCCTTTCCTTGGTGCTTTATTCAATATAGGCGCTTGGAACGCAAAAAGCCAGGGTTTGAGCCATGTTTTGTGGAAACCATCTGGAAACAGTGGGCTTCACATCCTCTTTCTGAGGAGAAAAGCGCCTGTGTTTGCGGGGGCGCCGCGGCCTTTGCGCCAGTCCTTATCAGCATGGGTTGATTTCGCTTGCGCCCTATTCCACTCAGCAGGCGGGGCCAATGGTTTGGCAAAATGCGGGGCCTGCTCGCCGGTTTTATGGGCATATAAAAAGAAAAAGGCCGCAACAAATGTTGCGGCCTGTAAGTGGCTCCGATGCACGGACTCGAACCGCGGACAAGGTGGTTAACAGCCACCTGCTCTACCAACTGAGCTACATCGGAATGTAATCTTTTTAAAAGTCGTCGTTCGTGTTATCCACATCATCGGCGACAATGCGAGATTCTACTGGAACCCATGAGGCGTGTCAATCCATTTTTTATAAAAAAAATATTTTGTTTCGTCTTTTATATGGCGCCTGGGTTTAACTTTATATATGTGAGGGTGTTGCGTGGTGCTTATTCCGTAAAGCCGGGCCTGTCTGGTTTCGCGGGTTTCTCTGGCGTTGCAGGGGTTGGCTTGGGTTTGCGGGCGTCGATCTCGGGTATCGGCGGGCTGGCGGTTCACGCCGTTTTACGGCGCTGCTTGAGAATTTTCAAATTGGAGAATGGCGCCCAACTATTTCGCTTTCAGCGCGCTAGGATCTCGCTGTGAAAATTTGGGGTCTATGAAGGGCAGAAACTCAGAATTTTATGAGCTTTTTTTTCTTTGTTTTCCGCTACGTAAATAGGGCGGATATGTGTCGTGTGGGGCCGCCCTGGAAAAAGGTGGGGTTGTTGTATGAGCGAAGCGCGTTGGGAGATGATTGAAAAATTGACCCGGTTGGCCCTGGCTGTTCCGGCTGAGCGTCGGTCCGAATTTCTGGCCACTGCCTGCGGGCATGATCAGTTTCTCATGGAGCAGACCAGCCTGTGTCTTGCCGTGGCTGAAGTAGAGTCAGTTTGAAGTTTCTAGCCGTTATCATCTAAAGCGTTGGTAGAGAGGCGTCCCGCCAGTTCTCGGATGTGGGATATGCGAATATCCGGCACTTCGTGGGGGCTTTCCGGTTCTAAATGGTGGAACTCACCATAGTGGATGTGACAGGTCGCCATTCCAAGGGATTTGGCCGCCTTGATTTCCTTGTCCAAACGGTCCCCAATGCACAAGACCTTTGCCGGCGAAAGGGCCTCTTGTTTCAAGATATTGCGGAACGCATCCCGTTTGGTTTCACCCTTGTCGGGGTGTACGAGGTGAACCGATTTGAAGTATCCCTCTAAGCCCAGAATGTCTATTTTCTGTTGCTGGGTTTTTGGGCTGCCAGAGGTCACCAGGTGCAACCCGTAATGGCTCATGAGTCTGTTTAACAATTCGGGGGCCTGGTCGAAGGGCACGATGGTGTCTTCCACCTCCCTGTGGAAAAAGGCGTTGTGCCCGGCGAGACGAACCGCGTCCGGGTCTGCTCCGGCGACTACGCCGAAAAACGAGACCAGGTTGGCGTAGAGATCTTCTCTGGGGGCCGCTGCAAAGATGCGGGCTCTTTCCTGCAGGCAGAGTTCCAGGTCCGCGTCCAGGCCGGCTTGTATCATGGCCTCGCACGATTCTCGCGCGGCGGGCTCCACCAGTTGGCCTGTGGTGTCCATCAGGGTGTCATCCAGATCGAAAATGAGATGGCTGAATCGATTGGTGAATTCTATTTCAAGCACGGATCGCCCTCCTGCTTCATTATGCGGGAGATTTGGGGCGCCTTGCAAGGTCTGTCTGGCTTATAGATCTTCAAATTTTGCGCCGATGATGGCCTTGGCGTCGGTTATAAGCGCCCGTGTGTTGTTCTGATAATTCGCCTTATAGTTCCGTGGCTTGAAGGCCAGGAGGTTGCTTTGAAACTTCGTCCAAATCCGGCGAAGGACGCGCAGCCTGCTAATGTTGGCGCTTTTAACTTCTTGCAGCATGCGCAGGACACCCTTGTAAACAGCCTTGTTGCGGATCTGGTCGCTGGTGACAAAGTTCAGGGTCCGCATGAGGAGTTGACATTCAAAATCCAGGATGTCTGGTATTTCTTTGAAAATATTAACTTTAAGGTCTAGAGGAATGTAGCGCTTCTGCTTGAATTGTTTGTAGACCTTGCCGGTGATCGCCTTGGCCAGGTCTGGAGAGATCTCTGGATCTCTGTTTTTCGCCTTTTCAAACAGGTCCTCCATGAGGGAGTAGCGGTGTTTGTAAACGATGCCGAATCGCTTCATATCCATGATGGTGATGTTGTCTACAAAATGATAGATAGACTTTAAACTCTCCAGATCATGGATGTTGATGGTGATGGATAAATGGGCTGTGTCGTGTTCTCCCCCAAAACGATTTTGCAGGGCTCGCATGCGTTCCAGGCCTCTGTTGGCTTCTCTGAGCAGTTGATCCAGGTCGGTGAAGTTCTCCTGAAGATCCTTGTAGAGATCTTGGATCACGTCGTCTGGAAACAGCTTGAGCCGCTCCACTTCCTTCAATTTATCGTAGGCTTCCCCTTTGGGTTTGGTAATGCGCTGGGCTTCTATTATCTGGGATTCAATGGCTTGGATGTTTGCGATCAGCCGTTCGCCCTCTTCTTCTGAGGCCACAAAGGTGGCCATGCGCAGCAGGCCTTCAAGCAATGCCTTCAGGTTGCCGGAGTAACAATCCGATAAACTGAAAACCTCAAAGCGCAGGCGTCGCGGTTTCACTTCGGCGAGGGTGAGGCGTTCCCGCAACTCGGCGCGCACTTCGTCCACCAGCTTTTGCAGCTCCAGTTCGTTTTCTAAAATGTATTCCTGTTTCTTCTCGTATGCGGCCTTGCCCAAGCTGCTTTCCCAATCGGCGAGAGCGTTTAGGAGCTGATCCTGGCGGGGAATGATATGCACTTCATGCAATAGCCAGTCCAGGTGATATAAGGCTTGGGCTTCGTCCATAGATAAGGCATGATCGAAAAAGTCTCGGAACTGTTCTGCGTCTATCACGCTGTAGTCAAGGGTTTTGATGCCGTAGAGCATCTTGTCCACCACAACCTCGAACGCTTTGCCCAGGATCTGTGGGTCCACGCCTTCATAATCAATCTCGCGGAAACAATCCAGAATCCACTCCTCACAGGAGAGGCGCATCTCGTCCAGGCGTGTTTCGGCCTTGTTCATTTCCAGGAGGCGTGATTCATACTCCTCAAAATCTGCGCAGGCCCTTCGGAGACTTTGTTGGAATTCCACCTTCTCACTCACCGCGCGGCGCTCGATGATTTGTTGCCGTAAATCGCAGAGCTCTTTCAACAACTCGCCATTTGGGCGGGTCATGCGTTCTTCCATTTCCTCAATGGCTCGGTGCAGGTCCAGAATGGTCAGCTTGGGAATGGGTGGTCGGTCGCCTGAGGGCTCGTCGGACATCGGGGCTTCCATCAGAACTTCCAGTTGCTCCGGCAGCGCCGCTTCCGGGTGGTCGGCCTTGGTGTCGGCCAATATCTTAAATACTTCCAGTTTTAGGGCTTGTAACTTTGCCTTGTTCTGAAGGACCCATTCTTGGGCATCTTCCGCTTCCTTCTCTGAGAGCGTCCCCATCTCGATATCAGACCTGATGGCTGTCTGAACCTTGCCATCCGCCTTGGTGGACTCGTGGATCTTTTCTTCCAGGTCAAAATAGAGCCGGGCCAGCTTTGTGCAGTTTTCCTGAAGCTCTCTAGGGTTGGGAAGGCACTGCTCCATGTGTTCTTTAAAAAAAGCGGCGTCCCAGGCGGAGCGCACCATGAAAAAGGTGAGCCGTTTAAGCTGGTTCTCTACTTTCTCTTCATTTTCGAAGATGCGAACAAAGTCCTCGCCTCTGCGGAGCGGCGTGCCCAGAGAGTACCAGTTAAAACTGGTTTCCAGTTTGTTGGTGTCTCTATCAAAAGGAATCCCAGATAGTTTCTCCATTTCGTCGAAGATGCTGTCGCCCTTGTCGTCCAGCAGCTTCATGCCTTTGTCCATGAAGCCAACCAGCAGCTTCAGGTTGCCCTTATAGGCTGAGTCTTCCAGCCAGGATCGGGCCTCGCGATAGCGAAGATGGTGGCGATCACTCATAATTCTGCGGATCAGTTTAAAACGGGCGCCTGTTTGGGCCGGCACGCGCAGGGCGTTTGTGAGGATATCCAGTTTACGGGTCACTGTTTTGGCCAACTGGGCCAGTGTCTGAAAGCGTTGGATT